>NZ_CP114887.1:0-112500 GCF_028747805.1 Solibacillus daqui | reverse complement strand
CGCCCCAGTCAAACTGTCCGCCTGACACTGTCTCCTACCCCGCTAAGGGGCATGGGTTAGAAGTTCAATACAACCAGGGTAGTATCCCACCGACGCCTCCTTCGAAGCTGGCGCTCCGAGATCTCTGGCTCCTACCTATCCTGTACAAGTTGTACCAAAATTCAATATCAAGCTACAGTAAAGCTCCACGGGGTCTTTCCGTCCTGTCGCGGGTAACCTGCATCTTCACAGGTACTATAATTTCACCGAGTCTCTCGTTGAGACAGTGCCCAGATCGTTACGCCTTTCGTGCGGGTCGGAACTTACCCGACAAGGAATTTCGCTACCTTAGGACCGTTATAGTTACGGCCGCCGTTTACTGGGGCTTCAATTCGCAGCTTCGCTTGCGCTAACCACTCCTCTTAACCTTCCAGCACCGGGCAGGCGTCAGCCCCTATACGTCACCTTACGGTTTTGCAGAGACCTGTGTTTTTGCTAAACAGTCGCCTGGGCCTATTCACTGCGGCTCTCTCGGGCTATACACCCTACCAGAGCACCCCTTCTCCCGAAGTTACGGGGTCATTTTGCCGAGTTCCTTAACGAGAGTTCTCTCGCACACCTTAGGATTCTCTCCTCGACTACCTGTGTCGGTTTGCGGTACGGGTACCTCCCACCTCGATAGAGGCTTTTCTTGGCAGTGTGAGATCAGGAACTTCCTCCATACGGAGTCGTCATCACAGCTCAATGTTAAAGTACGCGGATTTACCTACGCACACACCTTACTGCTTGAACAGAGACAACCAACGCTCTGCTTACCCTACCCTACTGCGTCCCCCCATTTCTCAAACGGTGGGGAGGTAGTACAGGAATATCAACCTGTTATCCATCGCCTACGCCTATCGGCCTCGGCTTAGGTCCCGACTAACCCTGAGCGGACGAGCCTTCCTCAGGAAACCTTAGTCATACGGTGCATGGGATTCTCACCCATGTTTCGCTACTCATACCGGCATTCTCACTTCTAAGCGCTCCACCAGTCCTTCCGGTCTGACTTCAACGCCCTTAGAACGCTCTCCTACCACGCATACCAACGGTATGCATCCACAGCTTCGGTGAATCGTTTAGCCCCGATACATTTTCGGCGCAGCGTCACTCGACCAGTGAGCTATTACGCACTCTTTAAATGATGGCTGCTTCTAAGCCAACATCCTGGTTGTCTAAGCAACGCCACATCCTTTTCCACTTAACGATTACTTTGGGACCTTAGCTGGTGGTCTGGGCTGTTTCCCTTTTGACTACGGATCTTATCACTCGCAGTCTGACTCCCGTGTATAAATATCCGGCATTCGGAGTTTGTCTGAATTCGGTAAAGCGAGATGCCCCCTAGTCCAAACAGTGCTCTACCTCCGGTATTCTCAATCACGAGGCTAGCCCTAAAGCTATTTCGGAGAGAACCAGCTATCTCCAAGTTCGATTGGAATTTCTCCGCTACCCACACCTCATCCCCGCACTTTTCAACGTGCGTGGGTTCGGACCTCCAGTAAGTGTTACCTCACCTTCATCCTGGACATGGGTAGATCACCTGGTTTCGGGTCTACGACCACGTACTAATTCGCCCTATTCAGACTCGCTTTCGCTGCGGCTCCGTCTTATCAACTTAACCTCGCACGTAATCGTAACTCGCCGGTTCATTCTACAAAAGGCACGCTATCACCCATTAACGGGCTCTAACTACTTGTAGGCACACGGTTTCAGGATCTATTTCACTCCCCTTCCGGGGTGCTTTTCACCTTTCCCTCACGGTACTGGTTCACTATCGGTCACTAGGTAGTATTTAGCCTTGGGAGATGGTCCTCCCGGATTCCGACGGAATTTCACGTGTTCCGCCGTACTCAGGATCCACTCTGGAGGGACTGAACTTTTGACTACAGGGCTTTTACCTTGTTTCGCGGACCTTTCCAAGTCGCTTCGTCTAATCCAATCTTTTGTAACTCCGTATAGAGTGTCCTACAACCCCAAAGAGCAAGCTCTTTGGTTTGGGCTCTTCCCGTTTCGCTCGCCGCTACTCAGGGAATCGAATTTTCTTTCTGTTCCTGCAGGTACTTAGATGTTTCAGTTCCCTGCGTCTGTCCTCATCACGCTATGTATTCACGTGTAGATACTATCCGATTAAAGATAGTGGGTTCCCCCATTCGGAAATCCCCGGATCAAAGCTTACTTACAGCTCCCCGAGGCATATCGGTGTTAGTGCCGTCCTTCATCGACTCCTAGTGCCAAGGCATCCACCGTGCGCCCTTATTAACTTAACCAAAAGTTAAACTTACTTAAAAAGTAAGATTTTAAGGATATTGCACGATCAATTTCTTGATCTATGTTTGTTTATTACTTATCAATGTCGTTTTATCCAGTTTTCAAAGAACAAGACAGCGAACTTCCATCACATCGTGACTAAGCTTCACTGAATTTGCTTCATGCAATCTTGCGACAAAAGCGCTAGCGGCAGGAGCAAATATTTTTTGAAGTATTCCATTCAATTAAGAATGAACCTTCAAAACTGAACAGCAACCGTTAATGTTTCATTCCCTAGGAATGAATTCCGAAAATATCCTTAGAAAGGAGGTGATCCAGCCGCACCTTCCGATACGGCTACCTTGTTACGACTTCACCCCAATCATCTATCCCACCTTCGGCGGCTGGCTCCATAAAGGTTACCTCACCGACTTCGGGTGTTACAAACTCTCGTGGTGTGACGGGCGGTGTGTACAAGGCCCGGGAACGTATTCACCGCGGCATGCTGATCCGCGATTACTAGCGATTCCGGCTTCATGTAGGCGAGTTGCAGCCTACAATCCGAACTGAGAACGGTTTTATCGGATTAGCTCCCCCTCGCGGGTTGGCAACCGTTTGTACCGTCCATTGTAGCACGTGTGTAGCCCAGGTCATAAGGGGCATGATGATTTGACGTCATCCCCACCTTCCTCCGGTTTATCACCGGCAGTCTCCTTAGAGTGCCCAACTAAATGATGGCAACTAAGAACAAGGGTTGCGCTCGTTGCGGGACTTAACCCAACATCTCACGACACGAGCTGACGACAACCATGCACCACCTGTCACCGTTGTCCCCGAAGGGAAAACTGTATCTCTACAGTGGTCAATGGGATGTCAAGACCTGGTAAGGTTCTTCGCGTTGCTTCGAATTAAACCACATGCTCCACCGCTTGTGCGGGCCCCCGTCAATTCCTTTGAGTTTCAGTCTTGCGACCGTACTCCCCAGGCGGAGTGCTTAATGCGTTAGCTGCAGCACTGAGGGGCGGAAACCCCCCAACACTTAGCACTCATCGTTTACGGCGTGGACTACCAGGGTATCTAATCCTGTTTGCTCCCCACGCTTTCGCGCCTCAGTGTCAGTTACAGACCAGATAGTCGCCTTCGCCACTGGTGTTCCTCCAAATCTCTACGCATTTCACCGCTACACTTGGAATTCCACTATCCTCTTCTGCACTCAAGTTCCCCAGTTTCCAATGACCCTCCCCGGTTGAGCCGGGGGCTTTCACATCAGACTTAAGGAACCACCTGCGCGCGCTTTACGCCCAATAATTCCGGACAACGCTTGCCACCTACGTATTACCGCGGCTGCTGGCACGTAGTTAGCCGTGGCTTTCTAACAAGGTACCGTCAAGGTAGCGCCAGTTACTACGCTACTTGTTCTTCCCTTGCAACAGAGTTTTACGAACCGAAATCCTTCTTCACTCACGCGGCGTTGCTCCATCAGACTTTCGTCCATTGTGGAAGATTCCCTACTGCTGCCTCCCGTAGGAGTCTGGGCCGTGTCTCAGTCCCAGTGTGGCCGATCACCCTCTCAGGTCGGCTACGCATCGTCGCCTTGGTGAGCCGTTACCTCACCAACTAGCTAATGCGCCGCGGGTCCATCCTATAGTGATAGCCGAAACCATCTTTCAACTTCCAACCATGTGGTTCAAAGTATTATCCGGTATTAGCTCCGGTTTCCCGAAGTTATCCCAGTCTATAGGGTAGGTTACCCACGTGTTACTCACCCGTCCGCCGCTAACGTCATTGGAGCAAGCTCCAAATCCATTCGCTCGACTTGCATGTATTAGGCACGCCGCCAGCGTTCGTCCTGAGCCAGGATCAAACTCTCCATAAAAGTAGTTTGAAAGCTCATTTGCTTTGCTAGCGATTCAACTAATTAAAGTTGAAATCTATTGTTTGCTTCATTTAAGAAGCTTTGTTTCATTAACGTTGCTTGTTCAGTTTTCAAGGTTCATATCGTTGTCGTTTGTGACAACTTTTATATCTTATCATTTTAGTTTTTCCTTGTCAACAACTTTTTTTGAAAAAGTTGTTTCGGACATGTTATCTAAAATTAATAACTTTAATACTTTATCATTTCCAACACGGAAAGTAAAGTTTTTTAAATATCGTCGTTCTGTTTTAGCGACAAGTAATAATTTATCACACACCAAGTTATATTGCAATAGTTTTATTAGAAAAATATTAATTAATTTTAATTCCTTTTAAACGTCTCATAATCTTACCAACTATACTAACTCTGCATGACTAATTTAAATGAATGTACAAAAATTAGTACGTTTTACAACAACGAGCCAATCATACATTTAAAAACTTATCAAACATTCTATTATTTAACACTTACATTTAAATTCTATGTTTAGTTTCAAACTAAAAAAGGAGAACCCTTTTACGGATTCTCCTTTTTAATTGCGAATTCTATTTTGAAGTATGGCGCATTGTTGGGAATAATAGTACATCACGGATTGATGGTGAATTAGTTAATAACATAACAAGACGGTCAATACCGATTCCTAAACCACCCGTTGGAGGCATACCATATTCTAATGCTTCAATGAAATCGTTATCCATTTCGTGCGCTTCATCATTACCTGCTGCTTTTTCAGCCATTTGAGCTTCAAAACGTTCACGTTGATCGATTGGGTCATTTAATTCAGTGAAGGCATTAGCATGCTCACGACGAACAATAAATAACTCGAAACGATCAGTGAAACGTGGGTCCTCAGGGTTTTTCTTCGCTAATGGAGAAATTTCCACTGGGTGACCTGTTACAAATGTAGGTTGAACTAATGTTTCTTCAATTTTTTGCTCAAAGAATTCATTAATGATGTGACCTACTTCATGAGCATCTTTAATTTCTACGCCGTGCTCAGCAGCGTGCTTACGTGCTTCTTCTACAGTCATTGTTGCCCAGAAGTCTACACCTGTTGCTTCTTTAACCGCATCAACCATGTGTACACGTTTCCAACCGACACCTAATTCAATTGTATCTTCACCGTACTGTACAGAAGTAGAACCTAGTACCTCTTGCGCAACGTGTGCGATTAGGTTTTCTGTTAAGTCCATAATGTCCTTATAATCTGCATATGCTTCATATAACTCAATCATTGTGAACTCCGGGTTGTGACGAGTTGAAATTCCCTCGTTACGGAATACACGGCCGATTTCATATACTTTTTCTAAGCCACCAACGATTAAACGTTTTAAATGTAGCTCGATTGCGATACGCATATATAATTCCATATCTAATGCATTGTGGTGTGTAATGAACGGACGCGCCGCAGCACCACCAGCGATTGTGTGTAGCATTGGTGTTTCTACTTCTAAATAACCGTTATTATCTAAGTAGTTGCGGATTGCACGGATAATTTTTGAACGTAAGATGAATGTCGTTTTTGATTCATCGTTTGTCATTAAGTCCACATAACGTTGACGGTAGCGTTGTTCTACGTCAGTTAAACCGTGGAATTTGTCTGGTAATGGGCGTAATGCTTTTGTTAAGAATGTGAATTCAGTAGCTTTTACTGATAACTCCCCAACTTGAGTGCGGAATACATTCCCTTTTACACCTACGATATCACCAAGATCAGCTTTGTTGAATAATTCGTACGCTTCTTCTCCGATTGCATCTTTACGCACGTAAATTTGAATTTGACCACCTAAATCTTGAATGTGGGCAAAACCAGCTTTCCCTTTACCGCGCTTTGTCATGATTCGACCGGCAATTACAACTTCGCGTGGATTTTCTTCTAATTGTTCTTTATCAAATTGTTCATTTTCTGCAATTACTTCATTCGATAAATGTGTACGTTCAAAACGGCTACCGAATGGGTCCATACCGTTTTCTTGAATATCCGTCATCTTTTGGCGTCTCACCAAAAGTTGGTCGTTTAATTCTTCGATATTTGACACGTGTATCACTCCTTAATATTTTTGCGCTCCAAAACGGCACAATTGTCCATAATGTTTCTATTGTACAGCATTTCGTTTGTCGATTCATCTGTTTCGAATTAATTCGAAATGTTTAATAATTCTGTTAAATGATTATTATTATACAACAAAAGGCACCTAATAATAGATGCCTTTCTCGTTTTATACTTCTTCTAATATTTTACCATTTGCCTCATATTCTGCTACTACACCGTTAATAATCGTACGTAATTCCACTTCTGTTTCAGCCGTGTTAATGGCGTTTCGGATTTTCCCATTACCACGAAGACCTTTTAAGTACCATGATGCATGGCTACGCATTTCACGTACCGCTACCTTTTCTCCTTTTAACGCCTTTAAACGTTCAAAGTGTAATAAGCAAACGTCCATCTTTTCGCGAAGGGATGGCTCTGGTAATAGCTCCCCTGTTTCTAAATAACGCACCGTTTGATACATCATCCACGGATTACCTAATGCCGCGCGACCAATCATCACCGCATCCGCACCTGTATGATCGAGCATACGTTTGGCATCTTGAGGTGTTTCCACATCCCCGTTACCAATAAACGGTACAGAAATATGCTTCTTCACTTCTGCAAGTACATCCCAGTTGGCTTTGCCTTCGTACATCTGCGCACGTGTACGACCATGCATCGCAATAGCAGATACACCTGCGCGTTCAGCAGCAAGCGCGTTTTCTACAGCAAAAACATGCTCGTCATCCCAGCCGATACGCATTTTTACCGATACCGGCTTATCCACTGCGTCCACTACCGCTGACACCATCTCATAAATTTTGTTCGGGTCAAGTAACCACTTGGCACCCGCTTCACATTTGATGATTTTATTGACAGGGCAGCCCATATTAATATCGATAATATCCGCTGTTGTATGCTTATCTACAAATTTTGCCGCCTCCACTAAATTTTCTTTGTCTCCTCCGAAAATTTGAAGTGTCATTGGATTTTCACGCTCATCGATATAAAGCATGTCCATCGTTTTTTGATTGCGAATGTTTAACGCTTTATCGCTAATCATCTCTGCGTAAACTAAACCCGCACCAAATTCCTTTACTGTTAAACGGAATGCTGAGTTACATACACCTGCCATCGGGGCAAGTACGACGCGGTTATCCATGACGATGTCGCCAATTTGGAACGGTTTTTGTTCGATGTTTGACAACGTTTGTCCCTCCTTTAAGTGTTAGTCACCTTTCAATTCCTGAATATCTATGTTAAATACATCCGCAATTGATTGAAGTTGCTCCCTACTAGGCGATTTTTCACCTCGTTCGATCCGTCCTAAAATCGTTACAGATATACCAATACGTTTTGCTAGTTCGGTTTGCTGAATTCGCTTTAGCTTTCGGAAGGCACGAATTCGTCGACCGTAGCGATCGTCTTCCACAGCTTGACGCCCTCTTTCTCTATGTCGAATGCTTGAAATGCTTTTTGTACGTTTACTAGCATATCACAATTTTCTACTATAATCTCTTTTAATGGTACGAGTACAAAAGCACGTTCGTACATGCGAGGGTGTGGTACTATAAGCGTTTCTGTGTTGTACGTTTCGTTATTGTACAATAGAATATCCAAATCAATAATACGAGGGCCCCAGCGGAATTCACGTACGCGGCCTAAATCATTTTCAATTTGTTGACACACTAAAAGTAACTCATGCGCTGACAAATTTGTTTGTAAGCTTAACGCGATATTTAAAAAATCCGCCTGCTCCGTAAAGCCTACCGCCGCTGTCTCGTAAATCGATGACACTTCTGTTACGGTAATTGCTTCATGTGCCAATAGCATACGTACGGCATCTTGTAAGTTTTGTTCGCGCTCACCTATATTTGTGCCAATCGATAAATACGCTACCTTCATACGAATTGCCCTCGCGTAATCTCAACAGCCACTTCCTTATAATGCCCTGGAATTGGTGGGTCCGGCTTTACAACTTCCACGCGGCAGCCAAACACTTGTCCCTCATATTTCGTTAGTACCTGTTTCGCAATTGCTTCGGCAACAGCTTCAATTAATTTATAAGGCTTTCCTTCTATTACTTCCTTACATATATCGTACACACCTACATAGCTAACGGTATCGTCTAACTCATCGGTTTCACCTGCACCTTTGATATCTACCGCTAATGACACATTGGCACGAAAGCGTTGGCCTAATACGTTTTCCTCTGGTAATACCCCATGATAACCAAAAAACTGCATTTCTCTTAAATGAATATAATCCATACAGAACTCCTTAATGTCTTGGTGCTAATTCACCTTGTACTTCTAATTTCCCTACTAGAGCGTCCATCATTTTGACAGTGCGCGCAATTTCTTTTACGTCATGCACCCGCATAAGATGACAACCCTTTTGTACACCGAATGCACATGTAGCGGCAGTTCCTTCAACACGCTCAGCTACAGGTAAATCCAATACCGCGCCGATCATACGTTTACGCGATGTTGCAAGCAGTACCGGATAGCCCAGCGCAACAAGTTCATCTAAACGCTGCATTGTTTCGATACTTTGCGCTAAGTTTTTGACAAAACCAATGCCCGGATCTAGCATAATGTGCTCAGCTGGTACACCGGCTTTTTTAACGATTTCAATACTTTCCTTCATATCTTGTAAAAAGTCATTAAAATAATCCCCATACACATCATTATCACGGTTATGCATTAAAAAAATTGGCACATTTAGCTCCGCTGCAACTTGTGCCATGTGTGGATCGGCCTTTGCTCCCCAAATATCGTTAATCATATGTGCACCCGCTTTAATCGCCGCGCGTGCTACATTTGATTTATACGTATCAATTGAAATAATTGCCGGTACTTCCTTCACTAGTGCTTCAATGACCGGTACCACTCGTGCAATTTCTTCTTCATCAGAAATACGTGTATAGCCTGGACGCGTCGATTCGCCGCCTACATCAATAATTTTTGCTCCATCAGCAACCATCTTTTTCGCTTGGCCTACAGCCTTGTCGATCGAATTATACTGGCCACCATCTGAAAACGAATCTGGCGTAACATTTAGAATTCCCATTACAAATGTTTCTTTATAAAAATCTAATTCAATATTATTCAGTGTTAACGTTTTATAATTTTCTAGCATTGCGCTCTCCTAAATTGGTTACAATTTTTTCGATATAGGCATTATGCAGCTTTTGATAAATATGCCCTTCACTACCTGCAAACCGAACATTACCTATGCATGATATCGGCACAAGTTCCTGCACAGCAGTTGTAATAAAGCATTCATCTGCCTGCTCAAGCTCCCACTTTAAAAAGCTACCTTCTCTTACTTGAATTCCTATTAGCGATGCAAGCTCAATGACAAGCGCACGCGTAATACCAGGTAAAATACCTATTTTTGTGGAAGGCGTATATAGTATACCGTCTTTTATCCAAAAAATATTTGACGTAATCCCCTCAGCTACAACACCACGTGCATCCGTAAAAAAGCCTTCATGTGCTGCTAGGCTTGGCAGTTCCATGCGCGCACGTACGTTATTTCCATAATGATGACTTTTGTGACGCTGTTCTTGTTCAGGCGAATTACGCAAAGTTTTTAACCAAACCGCCTCTTTTTCAGTACCACGTTTTACTTGTGGAAGCTCCTTACGAAACAAAATAACAGTTGGCTCCACATATTCTGAAGGTGCTAACCCAATTGCATGCGGTCCTGCCGAAACATTTAAACGGAAATAGCCTTCATTTCCATCTTGTACATTCAACTGTTCAATAATTTGTTCTATTTCTTGTAAGCTATAAGGAAATTGAATACGATACTCCTTTAACGCCTCTAGTAAACGTCCGAAATGGAGTGGTAAAAATACCGCTTTTCCCTTATATGTACGAAATGTTTCAAAAAAGCCAAGCCCATATAAAAAACCATGATCAAACGGTGAAATGCGTAAATCCTGTTCTTCGATAAATTGTCCGTTCATCCAACAAAGCATCCTCATTCCTCCTAGCAATAGTTTTCAATAAACGTTTTTAAAAGTAGCTTACCATCCTCCGTCATAATCGACTCTGGGTGATACTGTACCCCTTCAATCGCAAACTCCTTATGGCGCAATCCCATAATTTCGCCTTCTTCGGTCCAGGCTGTTACTTCTAAACAATCCGGTAATGTTGTTGGTTCTACAATAAGCGAATGATATCTTGTTGCTAAAAAGGGATTATTATTTTTAGCATGCAAGCCGATTTCTTTATGATGCACTGGAGATGTTTTACCGTGCATTAAACGTTTGGCGCGAACAACATCACCACCAAATACTTGTGCAATCGCTTGATGTCCTAAGCAAACTCCTAGAATTGGAACTTTCCCAGCAAAATATTCAATGATATTTAGGCTTTGCCCCGCTTCATTTGGTGTACATGGCCCTGGCGAAATAACGATCATCTTCGGATTTAACTGCTTAATTTCTTCAATAGTAACGGTATCATTACGCTTAACGACTAATTCATAGCCAAACTCCCCGAAATATTGCACTAAGTTATACGTAAACGAATCATAATTATCAATCATTAAAATCATTTGCTCACCTCTTCTGCCATCGCTTTTGCTTGCCATATTGCCTTTGCTTTATTCATTGATTCCACATATTCATTTCCCGGAATCGAATCGATAACAATTCCCGCACCCGCTTGAATATATGCTACATCATCTTGAATAAACGCTGTTCGAATTACGATATTTAATTCTAAGTCACCTGTATAGCCAATCCATCCAATCGAACCAGTATAAAGTCCTCGTCGCACGGGCTCAAGCTCCTCAATAATTTCCATCGTACGAATTTTCGGCGCACCGGTAATTGTGCCACCCGGGAACATCGCACGAATCACATCGGCATTTGATTTGTTAGGTGCTACTTGGCCGCGTACATTGGACACGATATGCATGACATGCGAGTAATACTCAATGACCATGAACTCATTAACTTCCACTGTGCCGTACGCGCTCACTCGTCCTAAGTCATTTCGTTCTAAGTCTACGAGCATCACATGTTCAGCTCGCTCTTTTTCGTGCTCGATCAGCTCATTGGCAAGGGCTAAATCTTCCGATTCTGATGCTCCACGTGGACGCGTACCCGCAATCGGACGCGTTGATAATTCTGTACCTTTTTTCTTTACGAGTAATTCTGGTGACCCACTGACAACAGCAAAATGATCACTTTCGATATACCCCATATACGGTGATGGATTAAACGAGCGGACTGCCTCGTACATTGTAATGGGTGTTGCCGATAGTTTTTTTGCCTGACGTACCGATAAATTCACTTGGAATACATCACCTTGTCCGATATAGTCTTGAATTTTCCCTACTGCTGCCTCAAAGTCTGCCCCAGCAAATGATACTTGTAATTCACTTTCATCTTGTATTACATTTGTTGCGGCCTCTTGATTAAAGTTGCGCAATGTCATTCCCGTAGTAGCTGCTTGTTCCCATTTATGTTGCCACTGTTGTAAATCCATTTCGCTCGTCGCAAACTTCATCAGAGTGACTTCATTTGTCGCAACATTATGAACTGCCCAATGGTCGAATAAATAAAAATAAATGTCTGGCACATGTAAATCATTTATCGCTACTTCTTCAAACACTTCAATCGTGCGCGCATAATCATATGAAATAAAGCCAATCGCCCCACCTTGAAAATCTGGTAGTTCCACATTCGCTTCGATTTCATATTGCTTAATAAATTGTTCAAGTTGCGATAACGCTTCCCCGTATCTGACTTCTTTTTCGTCATTTTCCCAGGTAATCTGTAAACCATTTTCTATAGATTGCGCTGTCGCAAATGGACCCCATGCAGCAATTGAATAATGGCCACCGCGCCCGCTTTCTAAAAATACGCGTTGTTTTACATCTGCGGTCTGTTGTTTAAAGCTATAAAAAAACTCATCTTTCGTCATTGGAAATACGTGCGTTGCAAGTTGCTGCATATTATATCCACCTTCTTTTAACTATTTGCTTTAATTAAACTTGAAAGTACTGAAAATTGCTAGAGAAATGCGATTTTCCACATTAGAAAAACGCAAAATCCGCCAAAGTAACACGATTTAATGGCTTTTCTTAAACAAATCCCCTTAAATGATTCATATTTTTCCGCCCATTGAAAAAAGCCATCCTAGTAAAATATCTCTACTAGAATGGCTATTTGTTTGCTATTAGTTAGTCTTCGAATTGGTATAAAGGAGTTGATAAGTAACGCTCACCATTTGATGGGATGATCGCTACTACGTTTTTCCCTTTACCTAAACGTTTAGCTGTTTCAATCGCTGCATAAATCGCTGCACCAGATGAAATCCCCGCTAAAATACCTTCTTCACGTGCCACTTTACGTGCGTTTTCGAATGCTACTTCGTTTTCTACCGGGAATACTGATGTGTATATTTCTGTATCTAATACGTCTGGTACGAAGCCAGCACCAATACCTTGAATTTTGTGTGGCCCAGGGTTACCACCAGAAAGTACTGGTGAATCTTTTGGCTCCACTGCGATAATTTCAATTGCTGGGAATTTTTCTTTTAGTACTTCACCTGCGCCAGTAATTGTACCACCCGTACCAACACCAGCAACGAATGCGTCTACTCGTAAGCCATCCGCTTCAAATGCCTCTACGATTTCTGGACCTGTCGTTAAACGGTGAATTTCAGCATTTGCTTCGTTTTTAAATTGTTGTGGTAAGAAGTAGCCCTCAGAAGCTGATAATTCCTCTGCTTTTGCGATAGCACCTTTCATACCTTCTGGACCAGGTGTTAATACTAAATCTGCACCGTAAGCACGTAAAAGGTTGCGACGCTCTAATGACATTGTTTCTGGCATTACTAAAATCGCTTTGTAGCCTTTTGCCGCTGCGATCATTGCAAGGCCGATACCTGTGTTACCTGAAGTTGGCTCGATGATTGTGCCACCTGGTTTTAATGTACCGTCTTTTTCAGCTGCTTCGATCATCGCTAAAGCTAAACGGTCTTTTACTGATGAACCTGGGTTGAAGTATTCTAATTTTACGTATACATTCCCGTCGTTTTCACCTGTTGCATTGTTTAGTTTTACGATTGGTGTGCGACCAACTAATTCAGCCACAGAGTTTACTAATTTACTCATAATTTAATATCCCCTCTCAATCCCTACCAAGTTAATAGGTTTTACTTAATTTTAATCTTATCAGTCTCGTGAAATGTTGTCAATTATTTGCATAAATTTTTCGAAAATTATTCTTACCCTTACTCGAAAAAATACGACACACCTTTTTAGGTATGTCGTATTTGGAGTTATTTTTTTGCTTCGCCGTAAATCCACTCAGCTTCAAATTCTGCCCAGAAAGCCTCTGGTGTAATGGAAGGTGGAAGTTGTTCTAGAGCTAATTGACGTTTTACGTGTTGAGATACCTCATCATAAGAGAATGAGTGCCCCTCAACGATTTCTGAAACAGTTACAATCGCATATCGGCCATCTTGTAACACAAATGGTTTTGATGTTTCTTGCTCTTTTAATTGTTGTACCTCTTTAGAAATAGCTGTGTCTAATGAAGATTGCTCAGAAGAGACAAAGCCAATATCTCCACCTAAGCTCGCTGATGCAGCATCCGTTGAATGCTCACGTGCTAAAACATCAAATTCCGAGCCGTTTTTTAATTCCTTTTCAACGCGTTCAGCATCTTCTTTAGAATTCACAACAATTAGACTGGTACGAAATGTTGTTGGGATATTATAGAAAGACTGGTTTTCTTCATAGTAGCTCTCCGCTTCCTTGTCTTCTACAACAACATCGTTTGTCAGCACTTTATCTAAAATTAGCTGTGCACGTATTTTTTGTCGTAATTGGTCAGTTGATAAACTATGTAAAGTCGTGTCGTTTGCATCTTGTACCGAACGTTGCAATGCGATTTCTAAATCAATTTCTTCTTCGCTCACTTTAATTTTATATTTATCTGCGGCTTTTTCCATGACCGCCTCATTGACTAAATCTCGAAGCGTTTCTTTCCCAAAGCGGCTTTCCATTGCGGCAAGCCATTGCTGGCGTGTAATGGCATCTCCGTCAACGGTAGCGATAGACTCGCTACCGTTTTCTAATGACGGATTGTCAGAAGGGAGTAACCATACCACAAACCATAATATATTTCCGATAAACAAGATAAGTAATAGTAATAACGTTGGTTTGGTTTTTAAGCGTCGTTGTGTATACGGTACATTTTCTGGTGTTTGGTGTAAATTACGATTGGATTTCATCGATGAAACCTTCAAGTTCTTTTTGATCGAAGTGATATTTTTCTAAACAGAAGTGACATTGCGCTTCTGCTCCGCCATCTTCATCAATCATTTCTTGAATTTCATTGACACCTAAACCGATAATTGCTGCACCGAAACGCTCCTTTGAACATTGGCATTGAAATTGAACAGGTAATGTTGAAAGAATTTGCACATTTCCTTCACCTAATACGGCAGTTAAAATTTGCTCTGGTGAATATCCTTTTTCAATCATTTTTGAAACGGGCTCAATGGAAGATAAACGTTTTTCAATTTCATTAATTGTTTCGTCTTCACAACCTGGCATTAATTGCACAATGAAGCCACCCGCAGCTAAAATGGTGTTGTCTGGGTTTACTAAAACCCCTAAGCCTACTGATGAAGGCACTTGTTCAGATGATGCGAAGTAGTATGTGAAGTCTTCGGCAACCTCCCCTGAAACGATTGGTGTTTGACCTGAGAACATATCACGTAGCCCTAAATCTTTTACAACTGTTAATGTACCCTCACTCCCTACACCAGCACGTACATCTAATTTTCCATGTTCGTTTAAATCAAAGTGTACATGTGGGTTTGTTACGAAACCACGCACATCACCTTTTGCATCCGCATCGATTACCATCGGACCGATTGGACCGTTCCCTTCAATTTTAACTGTAATTTTATCCTCACCTTTTAACATTGCACCCATCATAACAGCCGCAGTCATTGAACGACCTAATGCTGCTGAAACGACTGGCCATGTGTTATGACGGTGTTGTGCTTCGCTTACAGTTTCTGTTGTTTTCGTTGCAAATGCACGTACTTGTCCGTCAAATGCAATTGCTCTTACTAAGTAGTCTTTCATGTTGAAATTCCTCTTTTCTACTGATTTCTTTTATAAATAATATGCAAGCCCTTTAACGTTAAAAACGGATCGACAATATCAATAGCTTGTGTTTCTTGCGCAATAAATTTCGCTAGCCCGCCTGTTGCGACAACAAGTGGCTCGATATTACTTTGAGCTTTCATGCGATTAACGATACCTTCTACTTGGCCAATAAATCCATAAAAAATTCCTGCCTGCATCGCAGCAATTGTATTTTTGCCAACGACTTGCTCAGTTTTCATGATTTCGATACGTGGTAGCTTTGATGCACGGGCATATAAGGCTTCCGTAGAAATTGCGATACCTGGTGCAATCGCTCCTCCCATATACGTGCCTTGTTCATTTAAATAACAATACGTAATGGCCGTCCCAAAATCTACGACAACTAGCGGCTTACCACCATATTGAGCGAGCGCTGCCACTGCATTGACGATACGATCTGCCCCGACTTCACGTGGGTTTTCATACTTAATGTTTAAACCGGTTTTTACCCCTGGTCCTACTACAAGTGGTGCAATATGAAAATACTTGTGACACATTGCTTCTAGTGCAAACATAATCGGGGGTACTACTGATGATATAATAATCCCCGTCATTTGTTCAAACGCTAATCCCTCATGCGTAAAAAAAGCCTTTATCTGCATTGCATATTCATCTTCTGTTTTTCGCGGGTCGGTCTCCATACGCCAATGGTAACGAAGTTGATCTTGCTCATATACACCTAAAATGATGTTAGAATTTCCTGCATCCATTACTAATATCACGTTCGTCACCTACTTTTAAAGTATTCTATGCAAAAATGATACCATAGTTGAACGCTTCGATTATAGTCACTAATACGCTTCCTTAAATAAAGCGCGTAATTTTTTCAGCTGCGATACGTGAAGTGCCGTGTGCTGGAATTTCCGCTTCACCTAAAGCGATTAATACAATCGGTATTTCGTTGGCTGGTAAATTAAAATATTGTGCAAATTGTACTTTATTGAAGCCACCCATTGTTACTGTGTCATAGCCCATTTCTTTTGCTAATAGCATTAACTGCATCGATACAAGCCCTGCATCAAACGAAATAATACTTTTTAATACATCTTGTGGCAATGAGCTATACAGTTTGCGAGAATTAGCAATCATCATATCCGCAACGTTCTGTGGCATAGCACCTAACTCTACATTCGCTTGATAAATTTCCTCCGAACGCTCATACATTTCTAAATCACCTAACACCGCAATTAATGCCGAGCACGTTGCAACTTGTTGTTGATTATTTGCAATCGGTAACAGTTCATTTTTTACGTCTTGGTCTTGGATTACTAAAAAGCGCCAAGGCTGCATATTGCTTGATGAAGGTGCTGAAATCGCATCTTCAATTAATTGGTGCAATACTTCTTGTGGAATCGTTACACCCTCTTTATATTTACGAACAGATTTTCTTGCATACATAATGTTTTTTGCTGATGTTATTGTCGTTGTCATGAGTAATCCCTCTTATCTTTCGTATTGGTCACTATTTTGTTGTAAACGCTGTAGCAAGTTATTTAGTAGCTCTAATTCTTGCTGTGAAAAGTTGCTCGCCAATTGATCTAAATAATAATTTTTTCCTTTTTGACAGTACATTAATTGGTTCCGTCCCGCTTCAGTAATACTTACGAGCACTTCTCGATTATTTTTTTCATTACGGTTGCGTTCAACAAGCTGTTCATCTTCTAGCAGTTTTAAATGTCTTGTAATCGCTGCTTGGTCGATTTGCAGTGCTTGTTTTAAAATTTGCTGAGATACCGTTCCTTTGTTGATAAGTGTGAACAAAAGCTCATAGCGTGTCATACTAATGTCTGTTTGTTGTTCAAACTGTTTGGTTACTTGCCGATCAATTGCCTTCATTAATAAAATAATTTGTTTCAATTGCTCCATAGTTGCTTGAAGAACTCCTTTCCTCACCAATTACAACAGCTCGGTAGGATATCAATTACGCACCAACGTAATTGCGTCCAGATGTTTTTCGAGCTCTCTCGAAAAACCTTTTAAAAACTGTGACATCTGCCAGAGAATTTAGGTCAACATGAAGTTGATCACAAAGGCATTGTCACAGGACGTGACGCTTTTAGCCTTTGTTACTCTAGTCATCCGGGATTTGCCCCCACTGAATGAAGATTATACTTAGCAGTCATCCCCCATTTATAGAAGTGGAGGACTTTTGCTGGAGCAAGTTTAACACAAGACTAATCAACTGTTGACTAGTCAATTATAAAAGAAATATTGTAGAACGCAAATCATATGCTTTTTTGATATAAAAAACGAGCTCCTTGAATAATTCAAGGAGCTCGTTTGTGTTCATGCGTTATTGTTTTGGACGGTCTTCATTGATGCCTTGTGTGCGTTCAGATGACTCATCTTTCGGTAAATCTTCTACTGTTGGAAATTTCACTTCACCTGTTACCTCTTGGTTGATGGAAGCATTGCCAGCAGTTTCAACTGTTGGTGTTGCTTCTTTCGTTTCTCCCTGAGGTGCAGATGTTGCTTCTGCTTCAACTTCTGGAAGTGTACCATGATCACGTAAATGCTCGATTTCTTGCGCGTTTAATGTTTCTTTCGTCATTAACGTATTGGCAATTAAATCTAGCAATTCACGTTTCTCAGTTAGGATACGTTTTGTACGTGCATATTGCTCGTCAACGATACGTTGCACTTCTTTATCGATTTCATAAGCAATTGTATCAGAGTAGTTTTGATCTGAGCCAAAATCACGACCTAAGAACGGGTTACCGCCTTGATTTGAGCCGTATTGAACTGCCCCTAAATTACTGCTCATACCATATTCTGTTACCATTGCACGTGCAATACTCGTTACTTTTTGGAAGTCATTGTGTGCGCCTGTTGAAACTTCACCCAGTACGATTTCTTCCGCAACACGTCCACCTAATAAACCAGCGATACGATCCAGTAATTCTTGTTTTGTAGTAAAGAAGCGCTCTTCCTTCGGTAACATAATCGCGTAACCACCTGCTTGACCACGTGGTACGATTGTTACTTTGTGAACAGTATCTGCTTCGTCTAATTCTAAACCAACAACAACGTGACCCGCTTCGTGGAATGCCACAAGTTTTTTCTCTTTTGGAGAGTAAACGCGACTTGCTTTTGCTGGACCAGCGATGACGCGGTCAGAGGCTTCGTCGATGTCTGCCATGTTAATTGTTTTTTTGTTTTTACGAGCAGCAACAAGAGCAGCTTCGTTTAATAAGTTTTCTAAATCAGCACCCGAGAATCCTGGTGTACGTTGTGCAACAGCTGCTAAATCAACTGAATCTGATAACGGCTTGTTGCGTGCATGTACTTTAAGAATTGCTTCACGGCCTTTTACATCAGGGTGTCCTACCGTAATTTGACGGTCAAAACGACCAGGACGCAATAATGCTTTATCTAGAATATCTGGGCGGTTTGTTGCCGCGATGATAATAATACCTTCGTTAGCTCCGAAACCATCCATTTCAACTAGTAATTGGTTTAATGTTTGTTCACGCTCATCGTGACCACCACCAAGACCAGCACCACGTTGACGACCTACTGCATCAATCTCGTCGATGAAAATGATACATGGTGCATTTTTCTTCGCGTTCTCGAATAAGTCACGAACACGAGATGCACCGACACCAACGAACATTTCTACGAAGTCAGAACCTGAAATCGAGAAGAATGGTACGCCTGCTTCACCAGCTACCGCACGTGCAAGTAATGTTTTACCCGTACCTGGAGGACCTACAAGTAGAATCCCTTTAGGAATACGCGCACCGATATCTGTGAATTTGCGGTGATCTTTTAAGAAGTCTACTACTTCAACAAGCTCTTGCTTTTCTTCATCAGCACCCGCTACATCATTGAAGCGAACTTTTTTCTTCGAGTCATCAAATAGCTTCGCCTTTGATTTACCGAAGTTCATTACCTTATTACCGCCACCTTGTGACTGGCTTAATAAGAAGAAGAACAGAATAATAATAATGACAAATGGAATGATGCTCGTAAGGAACGTTACGAATCCACTTGTTTGGGCCGCTTCTAAAACTTCAACACCTGGGTATTTACCGGCTTGAATTTGTGTGATGCGATCTACCGAAGTTTGGTCATTTTGCAGAATATTTACTGTAAATGTTTCGCCATCTTCAGCGCCCTTCATTTGACCTACGATTTTATACACGCCTCGTTCAGGCTGAATTGTGATGGAATCCACTTTATCACTTTCAAGCGCCTCAAAAAATGCGTAATATTCTAGGTTTTCAGTTGTCTTTTTACCACCACTAAATGTTCCAAAAATCCCGATAATCACGAGAAAAATTAGTAAATAAAATATGGTGTATCGAAATATTCGATTCATCCCCAGCCTCCTCACAACGTTACAGAAAAACTATAAGTAAAATCTTAACATACGTTGAAAAATTGATACAATGAAAAGCACCAAGTATTTTAAATGTTCAAGTGAATTATGACAAAATCCGCTCAATTACCAACCGAACTCCCAAATTCGTCCAAATTAATCAATTACGCCTCGGCGTAATTGCGTCCAGATTTTACAAGCTCGCTTGAAAAATTCCCCTAAAAAATCTGTGACATCCGCCGGGGCTTAACTTGATTCAGCTGGGGTTTGCCCCCGCTGAATCAAGTTAAAATGAGTATACTTCGCGTTTTAAAATTCCGATGTATGGTAAGTTACGATATTTCTCTGCGTAATCTAGACCATATCCTACTACAAATCCGTCTGGTACTTCGAAGCCAACAACATCTGCCTCTAAGTTTACTTTACGACCAGATGGCTTATCTAATAATGTTACGATTTTAATTGATTTTGCTTTACGGTATTTAAATAAATCCACCAAATAGCTCAATGTTAAACCACTATCGATAATATCCTCGATAATTATAACGTCACGGCCTTCAACGCTTGTATTTAAGTCTTTTAAAATTTTTACTTCTCCAGACGAAACCGTTGCATTACCATATGAAGATACATCCATGAAATCTAACTCAACGTAAGAATCAAAACGTTTCATTAAATCTGTCATGAAAGGCATAGCCCCTTTTAATACACCTACCGCTAATGGGAAGCTATCTTTGTACTCTTCTGTTAATTGTGCGCCTAGTTCTTTAATACGCTCCTGGATTTGTTCTTCTGAAATCACTATTTTTTCAATATCATTTTGAATCATGGGTAGATTCCTCCTTAGATTATTTCAACTTTCTAATAACATTCATCGCTTTCCACAATAAGTACACAATCATGCTTGGCCAATTTTACGTTGGAAAATTTATTGTTTAAGCGTACAGCTAATAAAGCTATCGGCTCGTCATTTGAATCGACTAATAACGGCCAATTGGCTCTTTTAATGAAAGGAATCTTGTCATCAATAAAAATGCGAGATACTTTTTTCTTTTGCTGCATACCTTGTAGTGCAAGGCGATCCCCTTTTTCAGGAGCTCTTACAATGAGCGGAATTGCCATCGAGGAAGCAGAGAAATATTTTGGTTGATGCTGTTGTAGAAACGCATCATCGCATTGTGCAAGCTCCCCGATAAACATTCGAATAGATCCAAATGTATACCATTTATTGAATGTAAGCTGCTGCTTTTCGAGCGAACTATTTCTTTGCTTTTGTTCAAATACAATTTCATCGTAATGACGGCGTGCAATAAAATTCTCAGGTAAATCGACTGAACGGCTACCTTCAGACGTATCAAATAACGCCAAAATGGCCGTACAAAGTGCATAGCTTTGAATTGTATTCGATTCGTTATAAAGATAATTTAATAGTATTAAAATGAGCCTTCTTTGTAAAGCAAGTGGTTCATTTTGTAACGTAGAAACCGATACTTTATAACAATTTCCATCAATTCTTTCAAAAAGATGTGAAAAACGGTCTTGTGCAAGTTGCATTAATAATAAATCATCGGCAATAAGCTGCTGCGAAATCTGTACTGCATGTTCTGATACCAATGCATTTTCCTGTTTTAATAACGGGACAATATGATGGCGAAAACGATTCCGCGTATACGCATCTTTTGCATTACTTGCATCTTCACGATACGTAAGTGCTTCGCTATGTAAATATTCCCCTATTTGCGCTTTTGTAACCCCTAAAAATGGGCGAATAACAAATTGTTGTGCAAATGAACGAATCGGCAAAATTCCCTTTAAGCCATTTAACGAGCTAGCCTTTGTTAAAGCCATGAGCATTGATTCTAATTGGTCATCCGCATGATGTGCCGTTACGAGCTTTGTGAATGCATGCTCTTGCATTAGCTGTTCAAAAAATTGATAGCGCTCTCGGCGGCAAATAGCTTGTGTATTGCCGCCCTCCTGTTCGTAAATCGATGCAATAGGAATGGCACAGCTATAAACCGGTATCGCAAAATCATTACAATACTGTTCCACAAATAAACGATCTTGAGCTGAAACCTCTCCACGCAGCATATGATCCACATGTGCGACTGCTATATCAATCTGCAGATAATGGCGAAAGCGCTGAAAAAAAGAGAGAAGCGCCATTGAATCAACGCCTCCCGAACAAGCTATCAATAATTTATCTCCTTGCTGTATGAGCTGAAGTTCTTTCATATATGCTAATACACGATGCTCTAAACTATGCATCAAATTCACCTCATTTTCAATTACGCCACGGCTAACTTATGTCCAGATTTTTTAAACCCGCTTGAAAAATCCCCCTAAAAAATCTGTAACATCCACCGGGGCTCAAATTGATTCAGTTGGGATTCTCCCCCCCGCTGAATCAATTTAAACGACATTGGTCGGTCGAAAAACATGCCACGGCTTTGCTACATGTTGCAAACGAAACAGCATGACAGTACAATCGTCAGTTATTTCATACTTCTGCTTATAATGCGTCATACAATCAAATAATGCGACTTGAATCGATGCACCTTGTGCTAAACTTTCACGAATCGCTGATATAAATCGCTTTTCCTGCACATCCCATTGCTCTAATGCCGTGAATAAGCCGTCTGATACCATTAAAATAACATCTTCTGCACGGAGTTTCACCATTTCTGTATCGACAGCAAAGTCTGGTAAAAATCCTATTGGGGCACATGTACTTTCTACTTTAAATAATTCGTCCCCACGCAGCACATACGTCGTCATACCGCCCGCTTTCCAACACCACAAATTACCAAACTGTAAATCAACAAGCGCAAAATCCATCGTGGCATACATATCCGAATCATTTTTAAGCGATAAAACGTAGTGCATCGTATGCATTGCCGTTTCTGGGTCTAGATTATAAGCTAAGCATTGCTGCAACATATGAATTAAACGTTCGCTTTCTTCTTGCGCTGACTGATTTCTCCCCATTCCATCCGATAGCATCATTGCCATTAAGCCTTTATGCAGTGGAAACACGCGATAGGAGTCGCCCGAAATAGCATGGTCTTTATAAGAATACGTATATACATCATACTCCAATTGATAGCGAATTGCTGAACGAAACTTTAATTGTCGGTAAAAAATTGGATGACGTTGTTCACTTATAAGCTCCCCTTGCATTGGTTCGTGAAGCCATTCAAACAAATGCTTTTCAAGTGCTTGCATCAACCCTTGCAAATCGCCTTCATCAGCCATATAAAAATTGATTTCACGCTCACCGATTTCATTGTTTTGCCATTCAATATGCAAGCACTTTAAGCCTTGCTCTATTAAAAACTGCTGTAATTGATTCGATGTTTCTGGAGCATCTAGCTCTTTTTGCTGATGCTGTAGTAATTGTTGTAAATGCTCCGTTAAATCGCGTAATTGAAGCGCAATCATCTTTTTACCATGATAAAACTGACGCTCCATTTGCTCTTTTTGTAATGCCGCTTGGAGCTCCTCTAGTAATTTTCCAGATTTGATGCATTTGCTTTTCAATTGTTCTTCTGCACGCAACCATGTCACGGGCTTCGAACTACGTCTTGCTAAACGCCAATTTTCTATAATTGGCACCATTTCTTGCTCGCCACCAAAGCATTGCGCACGGCGAAAACAGCTTGAACAAATTAAAAATGGCTCATTATGTGTAGGTTGATTTGTTGTTGCTGCTACATCTTTTGTAAATCGCTCGAATACAAGTTCATTCATAAAAAACGCAAAATGTTGAAATTGTTGTAATTGTTGCTCCACCATTTCATTACGATGAATACGAACAACAGGTGTTGTTTGTTGCGTATAGTAATCTCGACACTCTTGCAAAAAGCTCTTTGGCAAAAGCAAAAATAAAATCACACCCGTTATACTTGATAAAAAGTACACACTATCGAGTGGTAACGTAGCATCGTAGTAAAAGAAAAATACACTCGGCAGCAAGCTAAAAACCGCAAGAACTACACGCCCATAAAGTTGGACAAAGCTCGCAACTAACCCGCTACACGCATACAATATCATCATCCCTGTAAATGATAAATCTGCCAAACCAATTAAAAACCCAAGGGCTAACGTCAAAACAACAGTCGCCCCAATTGTGGATGTAAACGCCACAATACAAATCAATAATTGCAGCATAATTTGTGGTAACGAAAAATATACTACGACAAGTTCCTTCATACCAACAATCAAACTGGCTAAAATGAAAACAGCTGCAACCATTTTATGTTTTGTCCATTCATCATTACGCGCACCTTTAATTGGTACAAGTTGATTTAAAAAAAATAAAATCATAAGGGCAAACAAGCTTTCATAAACAATTGAAGCGATTACCAACACCGTCGGCAACCCACCATTAAGCACTATTTGCCAAAGCATTTGCACAGCCAAAACCGCTGTTAGTAACTGTGCATAGACTGAAATTTTTACATATGGAAAACGGTGTAATCCCTCTAGCCATAACAATTGTAAGAGAACCAACATCCCTTGACCAAACCCTAATAAAAACGTCCCTAAAAGTCCGCCGATTAATACGAATTTTTGAGAGTTCGGTAACTTTTCCCTTAGGACGAGCCAAAGTGGTAAAAATAATGGAGCAATCGTTTCAAAAAATACTGCCTGCGCAAAGCAAAAGGCAATAAATAAAATACTTACCGCAAACAACTGCTTTCTATTGTTTAATTCATCGAGTTTTAAACTAGGAAACATTTTTTCTTCTTGCTGACGATTGATTGTAACCACTATACTCACCTTTTCTTTTTGTCGCTATTATAGAAAAGATGCAATTAGAATTTTGTCTGTTTATAGTAGCCTCATAAAAAAAACGTTCGACGATTTTTTTACATAACAGTGAAAATTGTAATATTTTATCCCTATTTCATGCATAATCCCTCTCCAAATTAAAGTATTTTAACTATCTTTCCCAAAAAAGATAAGTATAAATTATTCTTATTTAAATTTATGAAATTAGTGTTGACACTTTTAACGTAGCCTTGTATTATTAGTTTTGTTGTTAAATTGGCGGTGTAGCTCAGTTGGCTAGAGCACTCGGTTCATACCCGAAAGGTCGTGGGTTCGACTCCCTCTGCCGCCACCATATTTGTTTGGCCCGTTGGTCAAGTGGTTAAGACACCGCCCTTTCACGGCGGTAACACGGGTTCGAATCCCGTACGGGTCATCTTAGGAAGTGCTATCCTAAAAGTGTTTACTTTTTGGACAACACTCGTATCATGTATTAATAATCCGCTATAGGCGATGGTAAGAATAAATTCTCACCACCCTCGGCGCAAAGGGATTGTCTTGGAATTATTTCCTAGGCAATCTCTTTTTTCTTTATCATTTAATGGAAATAATAGTACGTTTCACTTTATAATGGAAAAGGAGGTGGCGTTGATGTTGATACAAAACTTTACATATTTAGCTTTTCTGTGTGGCGTTAGTATGCTTTTAGTCGTCGGTGGTGTTGTTTTAACAAACTTACCATTGCCATTACAAATTATTATGATTGCGATTGGCTTAATTGGCGGTATTTTTTGCTTTATCACATTAATTCGTGTTCTTATTAAACATAATGCCGAAAATGCGAATAAATCATCACCAGAACAAAAACGTTAATTTTATTTGAAAGCATAGCTCTGGCGAAAATAGCACAAGTTGTTATTTTTCTTTTACGGATTACACTAAAAATTTATGCTTTCCTGCTACGCACAAACAAAAAGCAGATTCACACAGGGCTTCCTCTGTGTAAATCTGCTTTTTCATCTATATGACACTTTTTCTAAGTTTCAAATAGCCAGCAAAATTATCCTCTGCGAGCTCCTCGTCCACCACGTTTTGATTCAGTTGCACGTTTTAATGTAGTTAAACGTTCATCGCTATCTTTTAAGAAGCGCGCCATTTTTTGTTCAAAGTTTTCTTTTGGTTGACGATCGTTACGATCATTTGAACGATTGTTTTCACGACGAGGACGTTGTGGTCGCTCTGGTCGCTCAGCTTGAGGCTTTGCTTTACGAATTGAGAGACCAATCTTACCATCCGCTTCAACATTCATCACTTTTACTTCGACTTCATCGCCGACTTTAAGGTGTTCGTTAATATCTTTTACATAGTTGTCCGCTACTTCACTAATATGAACTAAACCTGTTTTTCCATCTGGAAGCTCAACGAATGCACCGAAATTTGTGATGCCTGTTACCTTACCTTGTACTTTGCTGCCTACTTCAATTGACATAAAAAAAATGCTCCTCCTTAAATTTTAAGAGACTTCTAATAAAAGTCGTTTATCAATTAATAATGAAACTTTTGTTCAATAGTTTCTCTTCTAATTATAGCTAACATAAAAAGAGTGTCAACAAGACACTCTTCTAAAAGGTAAAAAATGACATTTTCCTTATAACCTATACTACTTTTGTGTCATTATTCATCCTTTTTATCCGAATCTGTTTTTTCATCTTTATTATCTGATGTTTTTGGAATTGTAAAGATAATCTCGCCTTCTTCAGAAAGGAAAAACTCTTTTCGTGCTAACTTCGCAATATATTCATCATCTTCTAATTTTGCAATTTGCAAATTTAACATTTCTTGTTTTTCTAAGGATTCTTCTAATTGTGCGTTTACTTCGGCTTTTTTAATTTGTTTGTCAGCAAGTCGTTCATTTTGCATGCTTGAAAATTGTGCTAAACCAACAATTGAAGCAACAGCGATGATTAAAAAGATGGCCAGCCTTCGGCGAAGCAATACGGCTTTTTTCGCTTTTTGTTTTGCTATTTTGGCGTTCGGATTTGAACGGACAAATTCGTTATCAAGTGGTTGAACATTATTATGTAGCTCATCTTGAATATCTCGTTTCCCCACTGCCGTCTCCTCCTTTGTTTTAAAAAAGTTATTATCATTATACGAGTTCATTTCTTCGATTTAAAGTTTTTTAACAAATATTTCTTAAAAAATTTAAAAATTGGATTTATTATTAATAAACAAAGTGCTATTACAAACTGAATTATTTTACGAATAATCACCACAAAGACATGTCCAATAAAATAAATGGGCTTAATCACTATGTTCACAAAAAGCCTTCCGATAAAACGCGCAATATTTTGGAAAAATAGCTCATAACTAATAATTCCTAATATTTGTGCCAGCGGGTCGACAAATCGCCATTGTCCTCCCTTTATTAAAAATAATAAATAAAATGTGCTAATGGCTAAAAGAAGCCATACAAGCCCTTCTAAATATCGTGCTATATCGCGAATAAATTTTATCGGAAATTGTCTTGTGATTATTCTTGTCCCATCAATAACCATACCCACGGCAATTCCGCTTATAAACATGACGATGATGCTTACAAGCTGCGCACTCATCATCCAAATAATTTATGGAGGAAGCTTTTCGATAATCCGCTATCACTTTCATCGTACTGCAGTTGTTTGACTTCTCCTTCTAATGTCAGTAAGCCTTTGTCCACATCTAAATGCACAATGCGTAATTCTTCACCGCGGATGAGTAGATGTCCTTGTGATGTGTTAACAAAAAATTCCTCTTGATCGAAGCGTTCAATGCTTTTTACTGATGTCATGTCCATTCGTTTTCGATTGCGTACCGTTACTAAATGATCTCCTGAAGAAATTGTATAGCGTGTACTTTCTTGATGAATTGTCATGCCAGTCCCCCTTATCCTTCATAGTTGTACACTATATGCTTGCTAAAAAAAAAGCATGACAGATTTTTCTGCCATGCCATCATTCTATTCTTCATCATCAATAAATTCTGGGTCGACTTTTTCAAGACGCTCTTCTTTAAGAATGGTAAACATTTTTAATGCATCTTCTTTTTTCACAGTTTCGCGCAGCTCTTCTACACGTGCTGTGACGATTTTTTGCCCGAAGCGAATCGCTAGCTCATCGCCTACTTTGACAGTACTGCTGGCCTTTGCAACTTTACCGTTAATAGAAATACGACCTTGTACGGCTACTTCTTTTGCTAATGTACGACGTTTAATTAAACGTGAAACTTTCAAAAATTTATCTAAGCGCATAAAATTACTCTCCTTTTTCTAAACGTTTTGCTTCATCCCAAAAGCTATCTAATTCATCTAACGTAAAATCACTAAATGTTTTACCGCTATTTTTCACACTGTTTTCGACAAAGTTAAAACGACGCGCGAATTTTTCATTGGCATGTAGCATTGCTTCTTCTGGTGAAATTTTGTAGAAGCGCGCCAAGTTTACTAATGTGAACAGTACATCACCAAACTCGTCCATGCGGCTTGTCGCTTCACCACTTGAAATTTCTTCGCGGAACTCTTGCCATTCTTCTGTTAACTTATCCCACGCGTCTTTTACATTTGGCCAATCAAAGCCAACTGCCGCCGCTTTTTTCTGGTAGTTATATGATGTTTGGAGTGCTGATTCAGGCCGATATTCATTTTTTAATAACGGCTCGTCCCCTGTTTCGCCCTTTTCTGCTTTTTTAATCGCTTCCCAGTTTGCTACAACTGTATCGGCATCTTCTACTGATACATCCCCAAACACATGCGGGTGACGGCGAATCATTTTTTCACTAATTGACGCTAATACTTCTTCTAGTGTGAAGTAACCATTATCCTCACCAATTTGAGCATGTAAGAATACTTGTAATAGAACATCGCCAAGCTCTTCAACCATTGCGAAATCGTCTTCTGCATCAACCGCAGCTAAAAATTCATGCGCCTCTTCTAATAAGTACTTCTTCAATGATTCATGCGTTTGCTTTTGATCCCAAGGGCAACCTTCTGGACCGCGCAATTTCGCAATAATCTGACGGAATGTTACCCAATCACGTAGTGCATCTTCATCTGCCGTGACAGGTGGTACATATACTGTCGTTAAGTTATTGATTTCTGCCGACTGATCTAACTCATATAACGGTACAGTACGTAATTGTTCTTGTGAAGAACCCGCTGCTGTGACAATTGTTACTGGATAATCATCACGATATTTTTCCATTAATGTGAGCTTTACTTCAGACGCACTGAACGAATCGTACACTTGCGCAATTAAAATGTGCTGGCGCATATTAATATCATGCATCGACATGCTTGTGCCATCTAATAGTTGGAAACCTTCAATTGGGTCAATTTTTAACGCGCCGAAAATTGGGTCTAAAAAGCTTTGACCACCTTCTATAACAAGTTTAATCTTTCCTTGACTGTCAGCTTCGATTAAATGCTGTACCGTTTGCTCAGCTACTAACGGATGCCCTGGTACTGCATACATTATATCTTCTACTTCTACAGCCTCAATTAAGCGTTCTGCAATTTCCTCGTATACTGGACCGAATGTACCGTGTTTCATATACACTTCGTCAAAACTCTTAAATTCGATACCTTCTTGCTTTAAATCTTGTAGTACAGGATGATCCTCTGTACGTACATATAAATTTTTTGCAGCTTTAATTTTTTTATAAACACCCATTTGCATTTGTTCAAAATCGGCTGCACCTAAACCGATGACTGTTAATTGATTCACACGATACACCTACTTCTTTCGATTTAACCATAATTGATACATAGCCATACGACGACCAAACGGAATTAAAAACCAATCCTTTTCCGTCAACACACGTAATTTCGCTACAACGGTAATAAAACTAAATGCCCCAAGTGATACGAGGATCCCACTATAAATAAGTGCTACCGAACGACGCATCTCAGGAGCTGTAAATACAATATCTAAAAGTAACACTGCACACATGACTGTCACAATCATTACGAAGCTTGCGACAATTAGCTTTCGGTAAAACATTGCCGTGGCTAAGCGACTTACTGCTATTTTTTTCATATAAATGACTAATGCGATTGCTGCAAAAATTAACCCCACTGTACTCGCAATCGCAGCACCCAGTACATCTAAATGCGGTATAAGCACCACATTTCCAATATATTTTAACGCAATACTTATCAGCAAAAATAGTGCCGGCATTTTTAATTTACTATAGCCTTGTAATACCGCCATAAACGTCAGTATTATCGATAACGGAACAATTTGTACTACATATAATCGTAGCATATTGGAATAGCTATCGGTCTTAAATAAGAGCGTGTTCGCATAAGGCATAACCAGTACGAGTCCCAGCGCTGCCGCCACGCCAAATAAGAGCGAGCTACGATACGTCAATTGAATAAATGGTTTTGCTCCACGTCCGTTTTTTGCCTTTGCTTTTAATGCGACGAGCGGTACAATAGCTAACGAAAGTGACGTTGCAATGACAATTCCTAGCTGCACAAGCGGCTGTCCGCGATCATAAATCCCCTTCATTTCCATTGCTTGGACAGTTTCCACACCAGAAGTCACAAGCATTTTAAAAATCGTAAATGAATCAACCAGTTGGAAACATAACAGTAGTAACGCACTCATGCTAATCGCGATACTATAGAGCGTTACTTCTTTCAAAATCGGCCACACCACCACTTTTTTTTTCGCAATGGGCTGTTGTTCACGTTTTAAAAACAAGAATAACAATATGATTCCTGCTACTTCACCAATGACGGTTCCTAATACTGCCATTTTCCCAACAGTATATACAGAGGACGTAAAATGTAGCAACACAATCGTACCAACTAAAATAATTGCTACACGAATCGTTTGTTCAAACACTTGTGCATAGGCAACTGGTTGCATATAACTATTCGCTTGAAACGTCCCTTTTAATAAGGCTAGTAACGGCATGCACAATGTAATGAAAGACCCCATCTTCAATAATCCTGCAAGTTCGGCATCATTCATTAAAGCGGCAAGGGCATCTGCTCCGAAAAATAGTAAACTAAAAAATATTAGTGATAGCACCGTTAAATATTTAAAAATTGCCCAAGACACGGCACGTTTTTCTATGGCCGTACCACCACGTGCTTCAATATCTGCTAGCATTTTGGAAATGGCTACCGCAAAACCACTTGATGTCCAAACGACAAAAAACGAAATAAACGGATACACTTGCTGATAGACATAAAAGCCTTGATCGCCTACCAAATTTTGATAAGGCACTCGGTAAATAGCACTTAAAATTTTAACAATAAGTGCTGCCATCGTTAGTAATAACGCACCTTTCATATAATTTTTCATTCCAAAATTTTGCGAAGACATTCTATTTCCTTCCTCTACTACATACAATGTATTTAGTATAACATGAAAAACTATTTGTAAAATTAGACGTTGTGCCATTAGAAAAACACATTTCGCGACAAATAACGCGAAATGATGTCTTATCTTATGTGGATTTCCATGAAGTAAGATGATCCTTTCCTATCCACAAACAAAAACGTCCACTTTACATGGACGTTGTTTCAAAGATTTAATTTTCCATTTGCTTCGCTAAAAAATTGGCTGCTGCTTCGGCTGCCTTCTGTTCAACATCTCCTATGAAATGCACCTTTGAAAATAAATAAACGGCTCCAATAGGATCACCATGCGCAATTATAGGCACAATACAATAAGACTTTACTTGTTCATGTTGTCCTGTAACGAGCTCAATCGATTGCTCGAGTTTTTCAACTGTAGCTGTTCGATTTTTAATATGATCTTCAGAAAACATTGTCAATCGTCTTGCTAAGTAATCTTTTTTAGATGCACCTGCAACGGCAATCATTTCATCTCGGTCGCTAATACATGCTGGTGTACCTATTGTTTCAAATAAACTCTCCACATATTGCTGTGCAAATTCACTTAAATCATTAATCGGTGAATATTTTTTTAAAATGACTTCACCTTCTCGGTCAGTATAAATTTCTAACGGATCGCCTTCACGAATACGCAATGTTCTACGGATTTCCTTCGGGATGACAACACGACCTAAATCATCGATGCGACGAACTATTCCTGTTGCTTTCATCGTTTATGTTCCCTCGCTTTCATCTCTTTTTACATCAAGATGCTACTAGTTTGGCTTAAAAGAAATAAACCTATGCATGGGTTCATAACCAAATTTTTAAAATTACACACTTTTTTTTGGCATTTCAAATTGATCAGATTAACTACATTTGGGAATTTGTTTTATTTTTAGATTTATTTCTGTTTTTTAAAAACGAAAACAAAACATCTAGGAACGTCCATAGGAGGTGTTGGAATTGTTAAGAGTAGATGCTATTGTCTCTACGCCCGATGCATATCGTCAGCAACAATACTATGCAGGAACACATTTGGTGCATTATCCGAATTATGCAACAGAACGTGCAGAGGTTATTTCAAAATTTGAAAATGGTATTTTTAAACGTTATTTAGAAAAACCAAACGGCCAACGTGATCTTACAATGACTTCCACAACACGTGAAAAACAATTTTTAGCGTTACGCCAAGAACATCGTAACCGCGAGGAGCTATTACAGAGATTAAATTATCAGAACGGTGTTCACTATAGCGTTCAGCATTCTATTAAATCGATGTTAGAATTATAATTTTCTCGATATAAAAAGAAGGATACGAAGAAGTCATTTACTTGTTCGTATCCTTCTTTTACTTTTAACTTCCCTTTTTTGCTCCTGCAATGACTTCCATCATTTTTTCTACGACATCAAACGGTAAGTGATTGCCACATTTATGATAATCTACGGTAATAACAAGCTGAGTGCCTTCCATACCAAAGCCGATCGCGCGCCCAAAGTTCATTGACTGCTCCACAATTTTCGCACCATCTGCGTATTGTGTGCCTTCTTCTGAAAGTGTAATCGATACGACCTGCTGTTTTTCTTTAATTGAAACAACGCCAGCCTGTGCCGCCCACACTTTCATACGTGCCACACGCATTAAGCGCTCCGTTTCAACAGGTACATCGCCAAAGCGGTCCTGCATTTCGTCAATAATTTCATAATAATCTTCTAAATGCTCCATCGCTTTGATACGCTTATACATTTGGATTTTTTGATAGCCATCTGGGATATAGGCATCTGGAATATAGGCATCAACATGCAGAATTACTTCAATTTCTTGCTTCTCTTCTTTTTTCACACCTGTACGACGCTCCTCAACAGCCTCTTCTAACATTTGTGAATATAAATCAAAGCCGACTGAATCGATAAAGCCATGCTGCTGTGCACCAAGTAAATTGCCCGCACCACGAATCGATAAATCACGCATAGCAATTTTGAAGCCTGAACCAAGCTCAGTAAATTCTTTCACTGCTTGCAGACGTTGCTCTGCGACTTCTGTTAGCACTTTATCACGCTCATACATAAAGTACGCATAGGCAATACGATTTGAACGACCAACACGTCCACGCAATTGATACAACTGCGATAAACCCATACGATCCGCATCATGAACGATTAACGTATTTACATTCGGAATGTCGACACCAGTTTCAATAATTGTCGTTGTCACAAGGACATCATATTCTCCATCAATAAATGATAAAATAACCGATTCTAGTTTTGCCTCTGTCATTTGACCATGTGCAAATGCTACACGGGCATCTGGTACTAGCATTTGAATCTCTTCGACGCGGCGGGTAATATCTTCGACGCGGTTATACAAGTAAAACACTTGCCCACCACGAGCCATTTCACGTTCAATTGCTTCACGCACTAACGCACCGTTATGCTCCATCACATACGTTTGTACAGGGAAACGATTTTGTGGTGGTGTCTCGATTACTGATAAATCACGCACCCCTACCATCGACATATGCAACGTTCGTGGAATCGGTGTTGCTGTTAACGTTAATACATCAACATTTGTGCGTAGCTGCTTAATTTTTTCTTTATGTGTTACACCAAATCGCTGTTCTTCATCAACAATAAGTAAGCCCAAATCTTGATACTCTACATCTTTTGATAAAATACGATGCGTACCAATGACGATATCCACGGTACCCTCACGTAGACCTTTTAACGTTTCGGTTTGCTGCTTTTTCGAACGGAAACGACTCAATAGACCAACATTCATGGCATAGTCTTCAAAACGCTTCGCAATCGTTTCATAATGCTGTTGTGCTAAAATCGTTGTCGGCACTAAAAATGCTACTTGCTTGCCATCTAAAATTGCTTTAAAGGCCGCGCGAATGGCTACTTCTGTTTTGCCATAGCCTACATCGCCACACACAAGGCGATCCATCGGGCGTTCGCGTTCCATATCCTTCTTCACTTCAACAATTGTTCGTAATTGGTCTTCAGTTTCTTCATATGGAAAAGCTGCTTCAAAGCTACGCTGTTCATCAGAGTCAGGTGCAAACGCAAAACCTTTCTCTGCTTCACGCTTGGCATAGAGCTTGATTAAGTCATCGGCAATATCCTGCACTGCTTTTGATACTTTTGTTCTCGTCTTTTTCCACTCTGTACCACCTAGCTTATGTAGCTTCGGCTCTTTTTCACCTGATGGTACATAACGTTGAATCAGCTCGATTTGATCGACTGGCACATATAACTTATCATCTTCACGGTAGCGTACATGTAAGTAGTCTTGATGTGTATTATTCACAACCAATGTTTCAATACCAATGTATTTTCCGATCCCGTGATGCACGTGTACAACATAATCACCGGGTTTGATTTCTGTATAGGATTTAATACGCTCGGCATTGGTCATTTGCTGCGGTCTTGATTTTTTCTTCGCCTGCTGTTTGAATAATTCATCGTCTGTTACAACAGCTAAACGTTGTTGTGGCAATTCAAATCCGGCTGACAATGCAGCATTGACGATATAAACACCCGGTGCGTTGGCGTAACCAATTGTTGCTTGAATATGATAGTCATCCATCAAATTTTGAATGGCATTCATGCGCTCAGCAGAATCAGCTGTAAATAGCACGCTGAACTTTTCTTGCGTCCAACGAGCAATTTCATTTTGTAATAACGCAATTTGTCCATGGAATTGCTGCATTGGCTTACACGAAAAACTGATTGTTTTTTTCAATGTCACCCCAGCAAATGTCCGTGTAAATAATGCAAAATAAAGCTTTGTTTGCTTTAACATCGAGAGCACTTCTTTTAATGAATACGATGGTTTTACATCATGTAGTGTTTTGCCATCTTCAATCATTGAAATAAACCATTCATGCTCCTCGCGTTCCCACGCTTCCATCACTTCTTGAATACGCCCAAGCTCATCAAATAACACAATGCCATCCTGTGTAAAGTAATCCCCTAAAAAATGAGGCTTCTCAAATAACAACGATCCATATTTTGCAATATAATCTGGCAATTGCCCTTGGCGCAGTAGCTCAATATCTTGCCCAATATTTTCGAGTAATAGCTCTTGTGTTTCCTTTTTACGTACCTTTTTTAAACTTGCTGCAAGGGATACCTCTAAACGCTCTGCTAGTATTACACGCTGCTCGTTTGTAATAAGTAATTCCGTCGCTGGTAAAATCGTCAACTCTTGTAATTTCCCAATCGAACGTTGGTCATCTGCTGAAAACGTACGAATTGAATCTACCTCTGTATCAAATAACTCTAAACGAACCGGATTTTCCATATACGGAGGATACACATCTAAAATACCTCCGCGCAATGCAAACTCACCTGGTGATGTGACCATTTCGCTACGTGTATAACCTGTTTCCACTAACATATGTAGCCAATCTTCCACGACGATATCCTGTCCTACAGCAGTTTGTAATTCATGACCAGCCCAATCTGTCGGTGCATTGAGCACTTTTCGCATTCCGGCCACAGGGATAATATAAATGCCACGCTCCTTATTCACTAAGCGCCCTAATGTGGCAATACGCTGTGCACGCAATTCAGGCGATGAAACTGTCACATTCGCCGCAATAAATTCTTCCGCTGGATAGTAATGAACAACTTCTTCACCAACGAGTGCACTTAAGTCATCCACGAGCTTTTGTGCCTGCAATAAATTCGATGACAAAATATAAATCGATTTATTCGTTTCTTCAAACATGGAATGAATTAATGCTGGTCTCGCACTACCTGTTAACCCTGTTATGAGACTATCATTCGCAGCACCAGATTTTACTTGTTGTAAAAAATTATGAATCTGCTTATCTTGCAAAAATATTTGGTGAATTGTACTCACATTCAAGCTCCTTTCTATTTAAATCACGAATTTAAAAACGGAAAAAGCCTTGGCGCGAACAATCGCGACCAAAGCAACTCCCTTACTGTAACCATTTTTTTAGTGCATAATAATCTGGGAACTGGCGCAATGACTGCTCACAATGCTCACAGATACTGTGTACAATTGTTTCACCTTGCGCATTTTTTTCAACGAATTCGTCCATTTCACCGATTTCAAATAAATGCAGCTTATGAATCGTTTTTTCCGCATCAAATGGTAAACTTCCCATCTCTACTTTACAATGTCGACAGCGATAACGAATCGGCATGTAGTATGCCCCCTTTATACGTCGTATATGGTAAAGTATAGCCGTATTGGCACTAAATTATGCGCCGTTAAATTGATTCATTACTTCTAAAAATGGTTTCTTTAATGCCGTTTCTACCGCATCACAACTTTTATCAATCGCTTCTGTCACAACTGGCTGATCGTCTTTTGAAAACTTCGATAGTACATAATCAGCCACTTTCATGCCTGCTGGCGGACGATTTACCCCTACACGGATACGATTGAATTCTTGCGTACCAAGGTGCTGAATCAGTGATTTAATGCCATTATGGCCACCCGCACTCCCTTTTGCACGTAAGCGTAATTTCCCTGTTTCTAAATCTAAATCATCATAAATTACGATAATATCTTCTATATCAATATCAAAATAATCCATTAGCGGGCGCACACTTTCACCCGATAAATTCATATATGTTAATGGCTTTAATAAAATGACTTTGCCTTCAGGACGATGCACGCTTGCATACATACCATTAAACTTACTTTGATTTAATGGTGCATTCCAACGATTTGCTAATTCATCAATGACATCAAACCCAATATTATGGCGTGTATGCTCATATGGTTTTCCTGGATTTCCTAAACCAATAATTAATTTCACTACATATCGCATCCTTTTTCTCTAATCGACTTTATTCTACCATACATCGTTAGAAAACACATTTCGCGCCAAGTAGCTCAAAAGGATGTCTTTTCTTCTGTAGGTTTCATTGGAAAATTGATTCGTTGCTATTTACCAATGAAAAGTGATGTGCATTGCTTTAAACTTGTTCGCGCTTTTTACGTACATAATATAGAACAAAGAAACCGACTGCCGCTAAAAATCGCATTGCCGTTGATAAATACATCGCTATATCCATTGAATAGGTTTCAAGTAGCCAAATGCCGATTTGTGGAGAGATAAAGGCAATAATCGCTAGCAACACATTATAGGATGTAATACAATACGTACGCACTTCTTGTGGTGAGTTTTCTAATAATAAGTTAAACAAAATTAGAACGGTCCCCGATACAAAGAAACCTGACAACATCGACATCGCCGTTAAGTAATACAGATCTGTTGATAAAACCATTAATAATGGCGCTGTCGACATGCCAAATGCTACCCAAACAAATACCGCCATATTGCCATATTTTTGCGACCAATTCTTCCATAGATTAAATGAAAATATTTGTGCAAGCATATTGGCCACGTTAAACATACTAATCCAAAAAATTGTTGCCTCTGCATACCGAACATTATAAATATTAAAAAGCCCCCAAGCCATTTGCCATCCGAAATTAAAAACGAGTGCCACAACTAAAAAGAGCACATACTGTTTATTTTTAAAAATCGACCAATCCATTGCACGCTTCTTTTGTTGCTGCAATTCACGTACAGGCTCATCATGCTTCATGAGGAAATACAATTCCACTAGCCCAACGAAAAAAGTAAACATAAATAAAATTTGATACGCTAATTTATTAGTTGTCATATCTTTCATGACTACACCAATTATTAGAGTTACAATTAGCCCAACAATCGTTAATAAACGATTGCGATCACTAAAAAACTGCGCTCGGCGATTTTCTTCAATCAGATTGCCAATAAACGATTGCCATCCCATATTAGCCATCGTATTGGGAACACTCATCGCGGCAATTAGTCCCAATAACAGCCACGAACCAAAGCTGCCCGGTACATAACTTACAAAAGCGATTAATAAAAAGATAAATCGTGCCGCGACAACCGAGAAGGCAACTAATTTTTTTTGCTCAATAGCGCGATTCAATAAAATTGCTGCCGGCAACGTCATAATTAGTGTCACAAGCGGCGGTAAAGAGCTAATTAATCCGACTTGGTAATTCGTTGCTCCAAGAATCGTCATTGCAAAAATCGGCACATAGCTATTGGAAGTATTTTGTGCCACAGCCGACGCCATGCCATGATAAATACTCATTTTTTCATTATATGTTTTCATTTCGACCCCTAATTTTCATAATATTTACTCTTATCAATCTCATTATACTGATTTTCTTTCGTAAGTCGAAGTTTTTTTAGAAAAATAAAAAAGCAGCTTAGGAAATGCATTCCTAAGCTGCTCTAGGCTATAAATTAATCAAATAAAGTACTTACTGATTTGTTTTCGTAAACACGAGAGATTGCATCTGCCATTAATTTTGCAACTGATAATTGCTTAATTTTTGGAGAAAGCTTATCTTCGCTTAATTGAATTGTATTTGTTACAACTAATTCTTTAATAGAAGAATTTTCAATACGTTCGATTGCTGGACCAGATAATACTGGGTGTGAGCAACAAGCGTAAACTTCCTTTGCACCGCTCTTAATTAATGCTTCTGCACCAATTGTAATTGTACCTGCCGTATCGATAATATCATCGATTAAGATACATACTTTACCATCTACATTACCAACAATGTTCATTACTTCCGCTACGTTAGGTTTTGGACGGCGTTTATCAATAATTGCAATCGGTGCTTTTAAACGTTCTGCCATTTTACGAGCACGCGTTACACCACCATGGTCTGGAGAAACAATTACTAATTCGTCTTCATTGAACCCTTTTGAACCGAAATGTTCTGCAAGTAAAGGTACTGCTACTAAGTGATCGATTAAAATATCGAAGAAACCTTGAATTTGAGGTGCGTGTAAATCTAAAACGATTACACGTGTAGCACCAGCAGTTTCAAGTAAGTTTGCAACTAATTTAGCAGTGATTGGTTCACGTGCTTTTGCTTTACGGTCTTGGCGAGCATAGCCATAGTAAGGCATTACAACGTTTACTGTACGAGCAGATGCACGTTTAACAGCATCAACCATAATTAAAAGTTCCATTAAATGCTCGTTAACAGGTGCAGAAGTAGATTGAACGATAAATACATCCATTCCACGAATACTTTCTTCAATGCTAATTTGAACTTCCCCATCACTGAAGTGTTTTACAGATGATTTCCCTAGTTCTACACCCATTTCATCAGCAATCTCTTTAGCAAGTGGATTGTTAGAATTTAATGAGAAGATTTTTAATTTTGAGTCAGCGTATTGATACGGCATGATGGCCTCCTGTATTTTGAATAGTTTTATTTTGATTTATTTTTGCTTAAATAGCCTAGCTTATTTTCTTGACGAGCACGTGCGATTGCTAGTGCCTCTTCAGGTACTTCTTTTGTAATTGTCGATCCAGCTGCAATAAATGACCCTTTTTTCAGCGTCACTGGCGCAACTAAGTTGGAATTACAACCAACAAATACATCGTCTTCTATTGTTGTTTTAAACTTATTTTTACCGTCATAGTTTACAGTTATTGAACCGCAGCCAATATTTACGTTGCTGCCAATTTCTGCATCTCCAATATAACTTAAGTGCGAAACTTTTGTATCATCACCTAGCGTGCTCTTCTTCACTTCAACAAAGTTACCAATTTTTACGTGGTCGCCTAATGTTGATTCTGGACGTAAGTGCGCGAACGGACCTACAGCTGTTTCGTTACCCACTTGGCTGTTTAACACAACCGAACTATGAATCGTTGTGCTGTTACCGATTTTGCTGTTCACGATATGACTGTTTGGACCAATTTTACAATCTTCTCCAATTACTGTTTTGCCTTCGATGATTACACCCGGTAAAAGAACCGAATCACTTCCGATAACAGCATCTGCACTAATATGTGTTGAGGCTGGGTTAATGATTGTTACACCATTACGCATATGACGCTCATTAATACGTGCACGCATTAGTTCTTCGGCTTGTGATAAAGCAAATCGATCATTTACACCAAGCGTTTCATCGAAGTTCTCCGTAACATAGGCTGCTACTACTTCTCCTTGCTTTTGTAAAATTTCGATGACATCTGGTAAGTAGTATTCACCTTGTGCGTTGTCATTTTTTACTTGCTTTAATGCTTCGAATAATGCTTTGTTATCAAAGCAATACGTACCCGTGTTAATTTCTTTTACTAGTTGTTGTTCTGCTGAAGCATCCTTTTGCTCAACAATTTGTGCCACTTGACCATCTGCATCACGAATAATGCGTCCGTAGCCAGTTGGATTTTCTGCAACCGCTGTTAAAATCGTTGCTTTCGCATTGTTAGCCTCATGATGTGCAAATAATGCTTGCATCGTTTCCGGGCGAATTAGCGGTGTATCACCACATACAACAAGTGTAGTGCCTTCTAAGCTGCCTAAAATCGGTTCAGCCTGTTGAACGGCATGTGCTGTACCTAGTTGCTCTGCTTGTAAAACATACTCACTCTTGTCTCCCAGTGTTTCTTTTACAAGCTCTGCACCGTGACCTACAACCGTAACGACACGTTCAACATTTAGAGAGCCAATATGATCAATCACATGTTCTACCATTGTTTTCCCACAAACTGGATGTAACACTTTATATAATTTGGACTTCATGCGCGTACCTTGACCAGCAGCCAAAATAACTGCAAAAATATTTGACATCTTATAAGTCCTCCATTTTAGCTCATTTTCTCTTATGACTATATAGTAAATTCACTATCTTTTCAAGGTATTCAGACTTGACAAAAGTTTGAATTTAAAATAATTATATAGGTTTAACTACTTTTATGAGCTACTTCAAAAATGCCGCTTTTGATACCCGAACCTTTCTATTACTACTTTATCGACATTATTCCCTTTTTTTCTGTTATAGAACATGAAATCCTTATTAAAGATTAATAAAAAAAAGAGCCCCCTCATTTTGTTGAGTGACCCCTAATTGTTTTATTACACATTTGCTTCTTCTAACGCTACTACGTCTTCCGTATTTTCATCAGTCGATGCATGAAATGCCTCTAAAACGATTTCTTGAATTTTATTGCGCGTATTCGAATTGATTGGATGCGCGATATCACGGAACTCTCCATCCGGCGTTCGCTTGCTCGGCATTGCTACAAATAAACCCGTATTGCCATCAATTACTCGAATATCATGAATTACAAATTCATCGTCTAATGTAATCGATGCAATGGCACGCATACGTCCGTCTGTTTGAACACGGCGTAATCTTACGTCTGTTACTTCCATAAAGAATTACCTCCCTATACTTAGATGCGCATAATAATGATGTATGATTCAAGAAATGCTGTCTTTTCCTCATCCTCAAATCACCCAATTTCTTAAATTTGCATCATTTATCAATAGAATACAATAAAATGTAATTTTTTTCTATCTACAATTTTTATAATTATTAAAATAAACTAAAAATTCGGTCGGTTAGATGACGAATTAGTCATAATTTAGAGGTTTTTTGAAAGAGGACTGCCTATGAAATTTAAGTTTACTATGCTATTGGTGAGCTAATGGGGATTTTTCATAAAAAAACCACCCTCCTCTACAGGAAAGTGGTGCAAATACATTATTTTACTAACGCAATGACTTCGATTTCTACTTTTACGTCTTTTGGTAAGCGTGCGACTTCTACTGCTGAGCGCGCTGGCTTATGGTCACCAAAGTGTAAAGCATAGACTTCGTTCATTGCAACAAAGTCGTTCATATCCTTCATAAACACTGTCGTTTTGACAACTTGGTCTAATGAGGAACCTGCTGCTGCAAGAACAGCTTTTAAGTTTTCAAATACTTGATTTGTTTGTGCTTCGATATCGCCATCCACTAATTCGCCTGCAGAATTTAGTGGGATTTGACCTGAAGAATAGAACATATTGTTGACGATAATCCCTTGTGCGTATGGACCGATTGCTGCTGGTGCATTTGTTGTTGAAACAGTTTTCATTTTAACTTCTCTCCTTTTGGAAAAAATTACCTTCACTTAATGCAATAGTACGATCTTTCTCGTTTACTTCATGTAATTTTACTAAAGAATAATAATCATCTACTAATGTTTCATCGGCATGCTCGGCTTCTACTAATACCGCAATGCCTGCTAATTCACAATCAAATTCTTCAAGTAAATTTTTCATGCCGTTCATTGTACCGCCGACTTTCATAAAATCGTCAGTAATTAGAACACGTTGACCACTCTTCATACTACGTTTAGATAACACCATCGTTTGAATACGACGAGAAGATCCAGAAACATAATTAATACTTACTGTTGAGCCTTCCGTTACTTTGCTGTCACGTCTTACAACAACAACTGGTACGTTTAAATGTCTTGCAATCGCATGGGCAATTGAAATCCCTTTCGTTGCAACTGTCATTATAACGTCAATTTTCTGATCAGCAAACACGCTCGCAAATACCTTCCCTACACGATTCATTAAATCTGGATTTCCTAAAAGATCCGTCATAAATAAATAGCCACCAGGTAATAAGCGATCTGATTGCCCTAACTCTGTCATAAATTCCCCAATAACTTCACGCACTTCTTGCTCAGCCATTTTAGGGATATATTTAACACCGCCCGCTGCCCCAGGTACGGTAATTAAAAGCCCGATTCCTTTTTCTTCAAATGTTTCCTTCACAATTGTTAAATCTTCACTAATTGAAGACTTTGCAGAACTGTAAAGCTCAGAAAAATAAGTTAGCGGGATCAACTGATGTGGATGCTCAAGCAGATAATATGTCATATCTACAAGGCGTTCACTACGCTTCCATTTCATGCGACCCTCTCCTAAACATGTTTTATATTTACGAATATTTAATAGTCAAATTACCATAATTATACGTATTTATGCAAGTGGATTTCGCTCCCCTAACATTCGAACTACGTATACTTCTTCACAAAAACCACGCAAGCCATTATAAATACGACTAACACGTGCTTCATTTTCTACTAAGCCAAACACCGTTGGACCACTGCCGCTCATCAGTACAGCATCCGCGCCAAAGCGGTGCATTTGCTCTTTAATCATGACAACTTCAGGATGCAACTTAAAAGTTACCGTTTCCAAAACATTGCCTAATGACTTACACATTAAATCATAATCATTATTTTCAATGGCTGTAATCATCTGTTTTGTATTGGGATGTTCAAGGCCATCAATTTTTAAACCGCCGTAGACATCGGCCGTTGAAACACCAATTTTTGGCTTCGCTAATACAACCCAGCTTGTTGGTGGTGCCGGAAGTTCCTTGATTTTTTCACCACGACCTGTCGCTAATGCTGTCCCGCCATAAACACAGAACGAAACATCCGAACCAATTTTTGCCCCATGCTCTGCTAATTCATCGAGTGTTAAATTTAGTTCCCATAGCTCATTTAATCCACGCAAGGTGGCCGCCGCGTCACTACTTCCACCAGCTAAACCTGCAGCAATCGGAATTTGCTTTTCAATTGTAATCGTTACGCCTTCCGTGATGCCGTATGTATTTTTTAACAACTCTGCCGCTTGATATGCAAAGTTGCGCTGATCGTCGGGTACAAAATTATCTGTTGAAACAATTTTAATTAGTCCATCCGCTCGCGATTCCAGTCCAATGCGGTCTGCTAAATCAACCGTTGTCATAATCATTTCGACTTCATGGTAATGATCTGGGCGCTTATATAGTACATCGAGTGTTAAATTTATTTTAGCAGGTGCTTTTACATATAACATTGAAAATTTCCTCCTACTTGTAAGGCACGCATTTGTTACGCGATCAATTTTATTAGTTTTTATTTTAACATACGAAACGCACGAACATTGAGCGAAAGGTAATTTATTATGACTAAAAATTAATTTTGTGTTTCAAAAAACAAAATCAGCACCCCGTAGATTTTGTTTACGGAGGTGCTGATTCGCGTCAACTTATTTTTGGTTATTTTGTGCAGATTGATTGGCTAAGTTTTGTTGAGCCATTTCAACCGCACGCTTGACCATGTTTCCTGCATCACGGGCTTTAATACCGCCCCAACCCTCACGTTCTACTACGTCATAAAATCCAAGTTCCTTTGCAATCTCTTCCTTTAGACGACTCGACATGATTTTTTGTTTTGCCATGCAAAAAACCTCCTTTTTTCGTTGACGCATTTAGTATGTGCGAAAAATAAAAAAACACTCACAAAAAGGAGCGCTTTTTCAAAATATAAAAATAAGTACTAGAAAAACTATTTGATGGCTGCTACTGCATCATCTAAAAAAGTAATCTCTACTGCTTCGGTAAGTATATCTGTATAGCTGTAAGATACGCGCTTACACGCATTATCCTTTTCTTGCAGTTCAATAACGAAAACGGCATGGTAAGTATCACTTAAAATACCTTCGCATTCAACTGTTTTCTTGCGACCACCATTTGCTTTTAATTGCAAACGTTTACCCAAATGACCATCTAACGACTTTTTAATGTCTGCTAACGTTTTTGGCATTTTCGCATACACCTCACTGTAAAATAGTGTATCACAAACCAATAAAATCGTCAACAAAATATATTATTTTATCACCACGATACATAGCCGTCAACATTTTTTATTTAATTTTTTTAACTTTTTTTAGTTCGTTTTTCACATTATTGTCGAACACAAAATTGTGGGTGTAAGCAGTCTGCCAATTTGCCGAATTCCTGAATAGACAGTGTTTCACCACGACGAGTTGGATCAATGCCTGCCTCTTCTAGTGCTTTGATAATGAATTCTTTGTTTTGCTTACCATTTACAAGACCTGTTTGTAAATTGTTTAAAATCGTTTTACGACGTTGTGCAAAAGAAGCACGTGATACTTCAAATAAGAAGTCTTCATCAATGACTTGTACTGGTGGTGTATCGTGTTTAATTAAGCGAATTACCGCTGAGTCAACATTTGGTTGTGGCATAAACACGGTTTTTGGTACTACCATCGCCACTTCTGCTGTGCAATAATATTGAATCGCAATCGAAAGGGAACCATACGCTTTCGTTCCCGGCTGCGCGGTAATACGATCCGCTACTTCCTTTTGCATCATTACAACAAAACCACGAATTGGCAGGCGGTCATTTAATAATTTCATTAAAATCGGTGTTGTCACATAGTAAGGCAAGTTTGCAACAACCATAATATCATCGATACCTGGCATTTCCTCTTCTATAACCTTTACAACATCCGCTTTTAATATATCTGAATGCACAATTGTTACGTTTTCATACGGGCTTAATGTGTCTTCTAATACTGGTAAAAGGCGTTGGTCAATTTCAAATGACACAACCTTCTTTGCTTCACGTGCTAAATGCTCTGTTAATGCACCAATACCAGGGCCAACTTCAATTGCCCCACTGATTTCTGTTAAATGTGCATGACTTACGATATTGCGTAAAATATTTGGGTCAATTAGGAAGTTTTGGCCTAAACTCTTTTTAAATGAAAATCCGTACTTTTCTAAAATCTCTTTCGTACGAATCGGTGTGGCGATGTCTTTATACATGCGTGTCCTCCTGATCTAATGCTTGAATCGCTTGTGCAAACTGCAAGGTTGTAATTTGAAACATCATTAATCTTTTGTGCAGCTGCTTGCCATTTGTCATACCTATATTTAAAATTTCACCTAATCGGTCGCGTCGCATTTTTGATTGCGGATGACCGATTAATTTAGCTGTCATTAAATCTTCTAATGTAATTTGTTCTTCTATCTTTGAATCGGCTAATGTATATACATTGATTAATGCTTCACGAATATCCGCGTCGCACGCATGTTCAATCCCTAAACCTTTCCCGTTTTTTGCGATTGTTTTAGCTTTGGCTAAAAATGCATGCTTTACTCCAGGTACGCGCTCTTCAATAATAGCCCGGATACGACGACCGGGATAATCTGGATCGGTAAATACAATTACACCACGCTTTTTTTGTGCATGAGCAATCCGACGAAGTGTTTCATCAGATATCGCTGAACCATTCGTTTCGATTGTATCTGCACCAGTTGCGCGCTTAACTGCCGTTGTATCGTCTTTTCCTTCAACAACGATAATCTCTTGTATATCCAAGAAATGCTCCTCTTTTCTAACATAGTCTTTCGTTATTTTACCATAGATTACGCTTGGTTACTTGTGTACGTGATTGTGCACGAAAAAAGCTTTCTCGCTATCAGTCAACAAAGCGAGAAAGCTATATACATTTTGGAAGTGGTTGTTAGCTAACTTAATAACAACCTAAAACTAATTTAAAACTTTAATACGTACTTTTTTACGGCCCCAGCTATTTGCTTGGGCTTTTGTTTGTACTAATATATCAATTTTTTTCCCTTTAATTGCACCGCCTGTGTCTCCTGCAACAGCATAGCCGTAGCCCTCAACCCATACTTTTGACCCTAATGGAATAACACTTGGGTCAACTGCGACTAATTTTAAATCGGAATTTTCGCGTAAGTTAACACCAGCTGCTGAAATACCTGAGCAACCTGTACAATATGGTGTATACGCTGTAGCCTCTACATAAAATTCCTTACCTGTTGCCGGCTCTGCTGAACGAGATACGCTTGCTGTAACAACTTTCGTACCAACTGCGACCACTTTAGTCGTCGGTTTCTCTACGACATTTTCTGCACCAATTTCTTTCGACACAACTTTACCGTTTTCTTTTACGATGTTGTACGTACGTTCAACCTTACCTTTTTTACCCTCTGTAACAACTTTTTCATTGCCCTTCAATAAAGAAGAATCATTTTTCTTTTCAACTGCGAAATCTACTGATTCTTCCACTACATCGGTAACCTTTTCTACGCGAACAACTGCGATTTTATCATTTGGAGTGATAACATCCTCCAAATTTTTGTCGACACGATCAGATTCAGCTAATTGAATCTCTTGTTGTTTTAAAAAGTTAGCGACCGTAGTCGAAGTGGACCATACTTGTCTCTTTTCTAAGCCATCGACAAGCGTTAACTGAAACGCCTTTTGAATATCGATTTTGTTATCTGCTCCTACTTCTGTATCTAAGCTTTGTGATACTAAATCATGCTTTGTTACTTCTATATTTGCTTCTTCCAAAATGTTCTTCACTACATTTTCAGTTGTCCAAACTTTTGACTGATTTCCATCAACTGAAATTACTATTTCTTTTGCCTGTTCCCAATGAATCGACATTCCACTGTCAATCTCGGTACTCAGTGAGGGGGTGACTTTATCATACTGTGATATATCTAAATCTTGAGTTTCTATAAACTCTTCAACCGTAGTTGCGTGTGTATAAACTTTTGTTGTCTCACCGTTTGCTTCTAGCATAACGGGATTTTTCGTTCCGTGATAGAGAACGAATGCAATTACTGTAACAAACAGGACGAGCGATAAAATCCTTACACCTGTTTGCTTACTCCTCAATGATCCTAAGAACTGGCTTTTCATGGTTTGCTTTGACATGAAAATAACGCCTCCTTAATACAAAGTTGGATTATACGGACTTGATTTCAAACTGTCAACAGAAATGATTTTCTTTAAAAATGCATTTTTTGCTCAAAATCTTGTTACAACTAGTATTGGAAGCGTATAAATTTTTTAAACATGTCCAGCTAAAATAACGCTCAAAAAATATACTTTGCAATAAAATTATTTGGAAAATTTCTTTAAATAAAATGATAAATTATAGTGATTTTTAACGAAGCTTACTGTTCAATTTTAAAAAAGCGCTTTGCATTTTCTGTCGTTTTTTGCGCCACTTCTTCTACCGCAATTTCTTTTAATCGAGCAATTTCCTCAGCCACTAATGTGACATAGGCTGGCTCATTACGCTTCCCTCTATATGGATGTGGCGCTAAATATGGTGCATCCGTCTCAATTAATAAATGTTCTAACGGAATTTCTGTAGCTACCTCTTTTGGCTGACGTGCATTTTTAAACGTGACTGGTCCTCCAAGGCTAATCATGAAATTCATCTTTATGCATTCACGTGCTGTTTCGACGCTTCCACCGAAACAATGCATAATTCCACCAACCGAAGCCGCACTTTCTTCTTTTAGAATACGTACTACATCCGCTGTTGCGTCACGGTTGTGGATAATAATGGGTAAATTTAATTTTTGTGCTAAGTGAATTTGTTTGCGGAACCAATACTGTTGCACATCTTTGGGTGACTTGTCCCAATAATAATCTAGTCCAGTTTCACCAATACCAACTACTTTGGGATGCTTTGCCAATTCTTCAATCCAAACTAAATACTCATCTGTACAATCAATTGCATCAACCGGATGCCAACCAATAACAGCATAAATAAAATCATAGGTATCTATTAGCTGTATCGCACGTTCAATCGTTTTTTTATCAAAGCCAATAACAATCATTTTTTCTAAATTAGCTGCAAGTGCTCTATCAATAACTTCCTGTAAATCTTCATCATACTGATCTGCATTTAAGTGAACGTGTGTATCAATATATGTGCTCATATTTAATTCTCCTATCGTGTATTGTACTCATTACTAATATTTCTTAGTTTTCAGAATTATTACGTGTGTATTACAAATTTCTATTGTTCTGTCACTTGAATAGATGGAAAATATGATTTTAGTTCTATTCGCATACTGAATACCCTTTTATAACCATGTATATATTATTGTAAAATATCGTTTTTGATTAATATTTAAACAATAACAAAAGTCTGTTGAACTTTATCGCTGTTCAACAGACTTTCCAAATTATTTTACTTGTGCACCATTCGCAAGTTTTGGATCGACTGTTGCTAATGTTAATACACCATCATGTGATCCTGCTAAAATCATTCCTTGAGAAAGCTCGCCACGTAATGTTACTGGCTTTAAGTTCGCTACAACAACGACTTTTTTGCCGATTAATTCTTCTGGCTTGTAGTGCTCTGCGATACCTGAAACAACTTGGCGTTGTTCATAGCCAAGGTCTACTTGTAACTTTAATAATTTTTTGGCTTTTGCTACTGGTTCGCAAGCTAATACAGTCGCCACACGTAAATCTACTTTCATGAAATCATCAATCGTAATTTCTTCTGTTTGTGGTGCTTCAACTGTAGGCGTTTCTTCTTCAACAGATTTTACTGAGCCCTTCATTTGCTCACGAATATATTCAACCTCTACTTCTACATCTAAGCGTGGGAAAATTGGTGTTCCTTTTTCTGCCACTTTTATATTTTGTGGAATAATATTACCGAATGTTTCAATTGTGTCCCATGCTAATAATTTTTCATCGAAACCTAATTGCTCAAAAATTTGTTTTGGCGCGTTTGTCATGAAAGGTTGAATCATGACCGCAATATGACGTAAGCTCTCTGCTAAGTTGTTCATAACCGCTGCTAATTTTGGCTTGTCTGCCTCTTCTTTTGCTAATACCCATGGTGCTGTTTCGTCGATATATTTATTTGTACGTGATACTAATGACCAGAGCTCTGATAATACAACACTAAATTGCATTTTTTCCATACTTTCTTCATATTTAACGCGTACGTTTTCTGCATGGGCTTTTAATGCTGTATCAAACTCCGTTGTTTCTAAGTTATCAGTAGGAATGACACCATCAAAATACTTGTTCATCATTGAAACAGTACGGTTTAAAAGATTCCCTAAATCATTTGCTAAGTCAAAATTCGTACGATCTACAAATGATTCTGGTGAGAACACGCCGTCTTGGCCAAATGGTAATTCACGTAATAGGAAGTAACGTGTTGCATCTAAGCCGTAACGCTCGATTAGCATTTCTGGGTATACAACATTCCCCTTTGATTTCGACATTTTACCGTCTTTCATCATAATAAAACCGTGTGCGAAAATTTTCTTCGGTAATGGTAAATCTAATGCCATTAAGAAAATTGGCCAGTAAATTGTATGGAAGCGTACAATGTCTTTACCAACAACATGTACATCTGCTGGCCAGTATTTGTTGAATAGCTCTTCGTTATCTGAACCATAGCCTAAAGCTGTAATATAGTTTGATAATGCATCTACCCATACGTATATAACATGTTTGGCATCCCCAGGAACTTTAATGCCCCAATCGAATGATGTACGAGAAACTGATAAATCTTCCAAGCCTGGTTTAATAAAATTATTGATCATTTCATTTTTGCGAGATTCTGGTTCAATAAATTCTAAATTATTTTCATAATATTCTAGTAATCGATCGGCGTATTTCTTCATATTAAAGAAGTAGGACTCTTCTTTTACTTTTCGCACTTCACGACCACAATCTGGGCACTTTCCATCAACTAATTGCGTCTCAGTATAGTATGACTCACATGGAACACAGTAAAGGCCTTCATATTCGCCTTTATAAATGTCGCCATTATCTAAAAACTTTTGAAAAATTTTCTCTACAGCATCAATATGGCGCTTTTGGGTAGTTTGAATAAAATCATTATAGGATATATCCATAGTAGCCCATAATTTTTTTGCACCCTCTGCGATTTCATTTACGTAATCTTGGGGATGCATACCTGTTTCCTGTGCTTTTTCTTGAATTTTTTGACCGTGTTCATCCATTCCAGTTAAGAAGCGCACGTCAAATCCTTTTAAACGTTTATAACGAGCGATCGCATCTGTCGCAACAGTTGTATACGCAGTACCAATGTGGAATTTCCCACTTGGATAATAAATTGGGGTAGTTATATAGAATGTTTGTTGTTCACTCACGAATGTAGCCTCCATTTGCTTGCTAAGTATCTTCTTTATTCTAACGAAGTACGAAATTTGTTTCAATGAAAGTTTGTTGTAATTAGCATTTGTCGAAAAAACGTTACAAAACTTTGGGAATAATCTGAAACTTTTTGACTAATAACTTTTTTCTATGATAAAAATCTTTAATATTATCACCATAAAGTACAAATATAACAAATAATTTTCTAAATCAAAGGAAATACTAATGCTAATTTATTGACGTTTATGGCATTAGTTGGTATGATTCTAAATAGACAAAGAAATAATGTCGAATTTTGACGAATATAAATAACTTTTATAATATAGGAGGAAATATCATTATGAAATCAACAGGTATCGTACGTAAAGTAGACGAATTAGGACGTGTAGTAATTCCAATCGAATTACGCCGTACATTAGGAATTGCAGAAAAAGACGCATTAGAAATTTATGTAGATGACGATAAGATTATCTTAAAAAAATATATGCCTAACATGACTTGTGCAGTAACTGGTGAAGTTTCGGATGACAACATGCGCTTAGTAGGCGGTAAATTAATTTTATCTTCTGAAGGTGCAGAAACATTAGTTAGAGAAATCCAAGCAAACTTAAAAAAATAAGTTTACCACTTTTTTAGGTGCTTTAAAATAAAATAATCAAGAGTCTCACAATATGCACTCTTGATTGAAATAAAGGGCAATCAAAAATCTACGTTAGACTTTTGATTGCCCTTTTTTTGCTATTTTATTTTCATCTGCAGCATACCGCTAAATGATTTGTTTTGTACCATTACCTTTAACATAACAAATCCTAACAGGGCACCCGCTAAAGAACTCATTGTAAAGGCTGGAATAAAGCCTAATAAAGTTGCCTCCTGACCTAATAGCAAGATTGCTATGGGGTAAGTTGCCAATGCTCCAAGAATTCCCGTGCCAATCACTTCACCGATAGCTGCAAAGCTTAGCTTCTTTGTTTTCTGATAAAGAAAGGCTGCAAGAAATGCACCGATCATACTACCTGGATAAGCAAAGATAGAACCTGTGCCTAGAAGATTACGCATTGTTGAAGTAAGAAAAGCACTCATTACCGCATACCATGGACCAAGCATTACAGCTGCTAGTATATTGACAAAATGCTGAATAGGAAAAATTTTTGCAAAACCTAATGGAATGTAGACAACACTACTCGATGCAGTGGTAATAGCTGCAAGAATCGCTGTGTACGTTAACTTTCTTGTTTGATTCATTTTATTGTTCCCTATCTGTTGTTATTTTGAAACGATATTTTGCACAAACTGTTGCGGTTCAACCTTTGTATCAATTACACCGGCTTCGTATAGCCAATTCGCTACGTTTTGCCAACTCTCTTCCTCTTGGTAGCCAAACGGCACTCCTTTGTCCTCCATTAATGGTAGAAGTATTTTTAAGCTTTCTTTTTCAACTTCAGCATCTAATGAAGAGTCTGCATTTTCATTTGCCAATAGAATTTGTAATCCTGCTTCTGGATTTTCCTTTACAAACTGTTGCCCTTTTGTAACAGCCTGCCAAAACTTTTCAATTGAAGCCTTTTTCTTATTAAATGTTTTTTCACCCGCTACGATAACAAGCTCGTAATTATCTGGTACACCATAATCATCTAATCGTAAAGCTTCCATCTCGTAGCCTTCTTTATTGAGTAACACCAGTTCATGGTTTACATAGCCACCACCGATTGCATCTACTTTATCTGTTGCAACTGCAGGAATTAAATCCCAACCTACATCTGTCATTTTCACTTTGCTAAAATCTCCACCATCATGTTCTACCATCGTTTTTATAACTGCTTCAGTTATCACGGTAGATGGATAACCCACGCTTTTACCTTCTAAATCCTTTGGTGAATTAACCCCTGCTTCTTTTTTCATCATAATGGAATCAAGTGAATGGCGAACATAAGCAGCTACCGATACAACCGGTATTCCCTCAGCTCTTGATTGTACGACTTGGCTTTGATAGCTAATTGCCAAATCGACCTTCCCAGTTGCAGCAAGCTTTAACGGGTCATTTGTGTCTGCAGGCATTTGGATTTCGACATCTAATCCTTGCTCCTCAAAATAACCTTTTTCCTTTGCAACATAAAACGCAGAGTGTACCGCGTTCGGATACCAATCAAGCATAATCGATATTTTCTCTAATTCTGATTGCCCGTTTTCTTGTGAACTTTTATCATTACTACAGCCGACCAACATGATGACCAGCAATAGAAATACAACAGGAATTTTCCAATTTTTCATTTTCTGTTTCTCCTCTAATTTTCATATTTCCATTTTCTAAGAACGATTCTCTCAATCCATGTGGCGAACGCAAACAGTAGGATTCCTAAAAAAGTTAATATCGTAATTGCAGCGAATACACCTTCCGCATTCAAATTCCCAGACATTCTTCGGCTATAATAACCTAACCCTTCACTTGCACCTAGCCATTCCCCAATGGTTGCCCCTACTAATGCAAATACAATAGCCATTTTAAAACCTGAGAAGAATGAAGGTAATGCCATTGGAATATGTAGCTTTAGAAAGATTTGCTTGCGGGAAGCACCCATCGAACGAAATAGTTCGATATAATCTTTATCGCATGCTCTTAAACCATCATAGGTGCTCACCACAACAGGGAAAAATGAGATAAGCACCGTTACTGCCACCTTACTCCAAATAGAATAACCAAACCAAAGTACAAAAATAGGAGATAGTGCAATGATTGGAATCATTTGCGAAATGATGACAGCCGGATACATTACTTTTTCTATAGGTTTAAAGCAAAACATCCCGATAGCAAGAGACACCCCCAATAGGACGGTTATCAAAAAGCCGATGAAAAACTCGATTGTGGTTGCCTTTAAATGCACGAAAATGAGGACTCGCCAATTATCGATAATCATCTGCAGAACTCCTGTTGGTGCTGGTATAATAAAGCTCGGCACAATGCCTTGCCTTACGAGCACTTCAAGTACAACAAGAACGATTATAAAAAACAGTAGGAATAAAGCGTATTGTTGAAACCAACTTCTAATCTGTTTCACTAGAAATCTTCCTTTCTAGCTTTCTTCTTAGAGCTATACCAGCTTCTGAATAGCTCATTTCATTGGCACGTGGTCTTGGCAAATCCACGATGATTTCCTCTACGCTTTTATCTTGATGCAAGATTAAAATGCGATCACTTAGTAAAATCGCTTCCTCTAAATCATGGGTAATAAAGAGCACTGTTTTCTTTAATTGTTGCCACATCGACAATAACCAACTCTGCATTTCTTTTTTCGTAAAAGCATCCAATGCCCCAAATGGTTCATCAAGTAATAACACATCTTTACCTGTTAAGAGTGCTCTTAAAAAAGCTGCGCGCTGTCTCATTCCACCTGATAGTTCCTTCGGATAAGCTTGTACATAATCCTTTAAACCAACTCGCTCAATCCAGACAATTGCTTCCTCTTTTGTTAGCAATACGTTCTTTTGAATCTCTGCTGCGATCATGACATTTTCCAAAATTGTACGCCATGGCAGCAGCAAATCCTTTTGTGGCATAAAACCCACATCACCAGGGGCTACTTGACGATCATCAATAACAATACTCCCCTCATCGGGTGTAAGTAGTCCCGTCATCAGTTTAAAAATCGTGCTTTTTCCTGTACCGCTTCTGCCAATTATTGATACGAATTCCCCCTGCTTAATTTCCATATTCAATTTTAAGATTACAGGAGGGGAATGTTTCTCAAAAGCATAGGTCACATTTTGCAAGCTAACTACCATTTTTTCAACACCTTCTTAAATAAACTAAATCGGCCAATCCTGATTGTAATAGTTCATATCCCAGAATAAATATTCATACTTTGACGTCATTTGGAAATGTTTTTCTAACTGGGCTAGCTCTCGCTCGGGCTTCCCATCTGCTAATTCATTCATTACACCAATTAACCATTTTGCACCGTTGCCAAATTCCTCTGAATCGTATGTTTCTATCCACTTGGCATAAGGATTATTTGCTAAATCATGACCAAACTGTGCTCTTAGCAGCTTTCCAATTTCCCAATAATCCCACGCACAGGGTAATAGGCAGGCCACTACTTCCGCCAGGCTACCACTTTGCGCAGCATTTAACATATAATTCGTATATGCTAAATTCGCAGGCGTTGGTTTGGTTGCCTCCAACTCTTCTGATGTAATTCCAAATTCCGCAGCAAATTGACGATGTAAATTCATTTCAAAATGGAGTGTATCATTTAATATCGCAGCAAACTTCCCCATCATATCGAGATCCGTTGATTTGACAGAGGCAATGGCAAATAGTTTGGCATAATCGATTAAATACACATAATCCTGCTTCATGTATTGGATAAATTTATCCTTATCAAGTGTTCCCTTCCCTAGTTCTTGCACAAATGGATGGCTATGATTTGCGTCCCAAATAGGTTGCACATTTCTAAAAAGTCGATCAGTAAATTTTTCTGTTTTCACATTCATTGTTGTTTCCTCCTTTTTTTATAACAAGTAATTTAAAAAAAATAAAAACCACTTCCTAAAATAGGAAATGGTTTCGTCGCATAAGTTGTACACACATACACTCGAAACTACTTCCCTACGCTAGTCCTAACTAGATCCGGTTCAAAGGGTTCTTCTCAGCCAATGGCGCCCCTAGCAGTTTATCTACTTATTCAATTCTTTATGAAATCCATGGATAACTTATAATCTTCTTACCCACTAAAAATAAAAACCCCACTCTTTTTAGAGAGCGGGGGAATGTACATGTGTCCTATCAACATGCCTCACTTCCCTACGCTAGTCCTAACTAGATCCGGTTCAAAGGGTTCTTCTCAGCCAGTGGCGCCCCTAGTGCTTTTAGTAATATTTATTTTCTTCTATATCATAACATGACTTACAATTTACGCAAGTGATTTCAAGTGAACAATACATTTTTGTCCAACTTATAATCCACCACGGACCTTTTCTTAATGCCCTTGATGATACTCATTATACACATCTCTTTTCGAAAGTCCACGCAATTTTGCTACTTCCTTTATCGCTTCTTTCGACGATATTTGAGTTTCTTCTATTATATAGTTTACATGTTCATCTAACGTCATATCAGTCCAATAGTTTTCTTCTTCTTCCACTTCGCCTGATGTATTGCCTTCAACTACTACACAAAACTCACCACGAATTTCATTGTCATTAGCCCAAGTAATCGCTTCCTCCATTGAACCCCGTAAAAACTCTTCAAATTTCTTTGTTAATTCACGTGCTAATGTAATTTGTCGATTGCCAAGAACTAGTTGTAAATCCTTTAATGTATCCTTTAAGCGATGAGGTGCTTCATAAAATAAAAGCGTTTCTTCTCGTTTACTTAATTTTTCAAGCTGCTCACGACGCCCTTTTTTGTTGCGATTCAAAAAGCCGAAGAAATAAAATGGCTGCGGTGTAATGCCTGATGCAATAAGTGCTGTCAAAGCAGCATTTGCCCCAGGAATTGGCACAACAGCAAAGTCTTCTGCGATGGCTTTTGCTGCAATATCCGCGCCTGGGTCTGAAATACACGGTAACCCAGCATCACTAACAAGTGCTACTGATTTTCCTTCACGTAAAAATGCTAATAATTTTTCGCCACCTACTTCTAAGTTGTGCTCATGATAACTAATTAAAGGTGTTTGAATATCAAAATAGTTACAAAGTTTTCTCGTATTACGCGTATCTTCTGCTGCAATAATATCCACTTCTTTTAAAATGCGCAGCGCACGCATTGTCATATCTTCTAAATTGCCAATCGGCGTTGCAACTAAATATAAGCAACTCCCCTGTTCATGCTGACTACTCTTCTGCGATTTCATCATTCGCCCTCCTCATATATTCAAACTTTTTTGCTCGTGTTAATTGTTTAAAGGCATATTCTGCCGACATTGCTTGCTGTTTTGTATCGAATGTTTCATAATACACACATTTTACTGGACCACGTGCGCGTGTATACTTTGCACCCTTGCCAGTATTATGCGCTGTTATTCGCTTGTCCAAATTATTCGTATAACCCGCATACAGCGAGGCATCACTACACTCCAACACATAAAAATAATGCTCAGTTTTCGTCGCCATATAATAACGCCCTCACTTCTGGCGTGTATTCGTTATTGTCTTCATATACATAAAGCGGAGGTAAAATTTTTAAATCCGGCTTACCGTCTTTAATTGCTTCAATCAACAGTGTATTCGCTTCCTTACCACGCTTCGGATACACAAATTGTATACGCTTTGGCTCTAATCGATTTGCACGCATTGCCGTTACAATATCTAATAAACGGCCTGGACGATGCACAAACGCAACCTTACCACCTTGCTTTAATAAGCGACTTGATGCTTCTACCGCTTGTTCTAACGTTAAATGTATTTCATGTCGCGCAATCGCATAATGTTCACTCGTATTTTTTTCGCTTAGTTCATGCGCTAAGAAGTACGGTGGGTTACATGTAACTGCGTCGTATTTTTCAATTCCTAACGTTTTTGGTACATCCTTAACATCGCCTAACTTCATTTCAATTTGGTGCTCTAATTTATTGTAGGCAATACTACGTGTTGCCATATCATGTAAACGTGGTTGCAATTCAACCCCAGTAATTTTTGCCTTTGTTCTTGCACTTAAGAATAACGGAATAACCCCGTTTCCTGAGCAAAGATCGACAATATGCCCTTTACTCTTTGGAATTTGCACGAAACGCGATAATAACACGGCATCTAATGAAAAAGAAAAAACAGATGGGCTTTGAATAATTCGCAAGTTTTCCGCAAGTAAATAATCTAAGCGTTCATCATCTTTTAACCATTGTTCCACTTTTATATCCTCCATGAATTGATTTCCTATTAACAAGAGAGCTATCCCTCATGTATCAATTAACTACTTAAGGCGGTGGTCAGAATAAAGAGGAACGAATGCTTTGTCACGCCCTGTGACAAAGCATTCATAACCAGCATCGTGCTGACCTCCATCTTCGGCGCAAAAGAGGTGTCCCAGAAATATTTCTCGGACACCTCCTTCGTTAACCATTTTGTTTATTTAAAAACGATAGACAGAACAAACAATCTTCACCTTTACGTGAGCCACCAAAATGCACATGACATACATGGAAGCCTTCATTATAAAGCCTTGCTAAATTGTCATAGCCTTCTCCAATATCCACAGGTTCCTTTTTTAGTTCCGCTTTTTGTGGATCTACACTTACTTCTTTGGCTAATAGCTCCTCTAAACGCGTTCGTAGGTGAAGGTTTTCTGTTTGAAGCGTCTGATGCTCCTCCATCATATGCGCAACAAATTGCTTTAACGCGTTAAACTGTTGCTGCATTGATTCAAGCTGTTGTTCGAACTCCATAACAGTATCTAAAAAATTACGGTCCTTCACGCAAGCCACCCCATTAATTTCTATCTAAATAAGATTTTTCTCACCTTGCAATAACTCATCAAGGGTATATTCAACCATACGCTCGTGCTTCGTTAAATATACTTGAATTAATCGTTCTAATACATTTAAGCCGACAACTTTTCCTTCACCTTCTGGAGTCATTGTCATTTCACCAACATCTGGCATTCCTTCTTTGGCAATTTCATAATCATCATTTTCATATTTTAAGCAGCACATTAAACGACCGCATAAGCCTGAAATTTTCGTTGGATTCAGTGATAGGTTTTGATCTTTTGCCATTTTAATCGACACTGGATCGAAATCACCTAGAAATGTCGAACAGCAAAGCATCCTTCCACATGGGCCAATTCCACCTAGTAACTTCGCTTCATCTCGGACACCAATTTGACGCAGTTCGATACGTGTACGGAAAACACTCGCTAAATCTTTTACAAGCTCCCGAAAATCGACACGTCCTTCTGCTGTAAAGTAAAAAATAATTTTATTACGATCAAATGTATATTCTACGTCAACAAGCTTCATTTCCAACGAGTGCTCAATAATTTTAGTACTCGCTAATTCAAACGCCCGATTGGACTCAATTGCGTTTTCTTCTACTTGGAAACGATCGCGCTCATCGGCAGGACGAACAACTTGCTTTAATGGTAAAACAACGTCATTTTCTCCGACTTGACGCATTGGCACGACTACTTTTCCATATTCAATACCGCGTGCAGTTTCTACGATGACATATTCTCCAACCTCTAAAATATAAGCTGCTGGATCAAAATAATATATTTTACCCGCTTTTTTAAAGCGAACTCCGACTACATTATACAAATGTGTACCCCTCCTGAAGATTCAGCATTAGCTGTTCCACCAATAACGTACGATTCATATTACGATTTAAATTCGCACGCGCTTGTAATACAGACTGCATTTGGCGTGATAGTTTATCATACGTTAATGTCAATGTGATGTCATTAAAGCGTTGATACATATCAGGATATGTGCACGTCGAATTTCGATTTGCTTTAATCGCTACCATATCACGATATGCAAACAATAACAAATCGAGTGCCTGTTCCATTGCCTCCTTTTCTTTAAATAGAGGCAACCATTCGTCATGTACAAATAATAATGCTTCATGAACATTTTGATGAACGATCTCTACTAATTTTAACACTGTTTTTCGTGCAAGTAAAAATTGCTCATCTTTTGAGAGCTCAAATGCAATATCTATATCATTAGTTACCATGCTTAATGTCGCTGCCATCGAAGCTGTAACACCTAGATTTTCTAGGCTTTCAATCAATGCTTCTCTCGGTGCCTTAGCAAATTTTATATGCTGACAACGCGAACGAATTGTCGGGATAATCGCTTGAATTTGCTCGGTTAATAGAATTGCAACAACTTGTCCATCTGGCTCTTCTAAAAACTTTAAAAGCATATTCGCTGAGGCAACATTTAATTTATCGGCATGATGTAACACATAAATTTTCTTACCTTCTTCGACACCAGTCATCTTCATCTCAGCAATTAAATCGCGCACTTGGTCAATTTTAATAAATTGTCCATCCGGCTCAATTTGCTTAATGTTTGGATGATTGCCTGAATCGATTCTTCGACAATTTCGACATGTTTCACATGGAACATTTTTTGACAAATTTCCACAAAGGAGAAGTTTCATAAAAAACGAGACAACATCGCGTTTACCCGTGCCCTTTTCGCCTTCAAAAATGTATGCATGCGCTAACCGATTTTTTTCGACAATCGTTTGTAGCTGCTTCATTACAACAGGCTGTAGCTTCGTTAGCTGTTCTATTTTTCGTGTCATTTCCTTCACCTTTTCGTTTGTTGCTAAAGTTTATTTGAAAAGTGTTATGTACAATTCAAATCTATACTATCTGTTATAAAAAAGCCCGTGTCTAGTGCACAACAAAGACACGGGCGCATTTTACATATAAAGATTAATTAAAAGTCCTTTAATTTCGCCAATTTTGGCTAATAACTCAATAGACTCTTTTTCTTCATTTAAAATATCTTCAGCTAGTTCGACTAAATGCTCATCAATTGTTTCGACAATTTTTAAGCGACGTCCTTCACCGAAACGATTCCATGTATGCGATTGCTTCATTTCTAGACCATAATCAACTGCCTCTTGTAAAAAGCGTTTCACAAGCATTTTAAAGCGCGCTAATTCGCGTAAATTGCGCGAGCGGGCGACACGATCACCAGCCGCTGAAATATCACCTATTAGTCTCGTTAGTTGCTCCGTTTGCATTTTCGAACCTTGTTTCACGACCATTTCACCGAAGCGATTATTTGCTTGGTTATTTTGACGTACGTTTTGATTCGAGTTTAAATTCATACGAAGATCTTGATTAATTTTCATTTACCGCTCGCCTCCACAAACTAGAAATGGTGGAATTGTTCGATTGGTAAAACAAAGACAATTGCTCCTCCAACTTCAACTTCCACAGGGTACGGAATATAGGAATCGGCGTTTCCTCCCATTGGCGACACAGGAGCAACCATTTGCTCACGTGATCGACAGTTTTCACGAATAATATCTAATAATCTTGGGATAAGAGAATCATCCGTACCAATTAAAAATGTCGTATTTCCAGATCGTAAAAAACCACCTGTACTCGCTAATTTCGTCGCACGATAGTTGTTTTTTGTTAATGCATTTGATAAACGATTACTATCTTGATCTTGCACCACAGCTACTACTAATTTCATCCGCACTCACCCCTTCATTGAATTGGTGCCTTTATTATATCATAAATAAAAGCTACACTTCATTTACTTTTACCCTAATATTGGATTTAAAATCATCCACACATCCTCAATTACTTGCTCTAGTGCCTGATCGGCATTGACAACTTTAAAACGCTCCGGATAACGCTCCATGACATATTCATATCCTTCATATACTTTATGGTGGAATGCTAATCCCTCTGCATCTAATCGGTTAATTTCATCGGCACGTGTCGCTTGAATACGTGCCAAACCTTTTTCCGGTTTGATATCAAAGAAAATCGTCACATCTGGCATACGCTTGCCAATTGCAAATTCATTAATCGCCAATACATCATCAACACCAATTCCTCGCGCATAGCCTTGATACGCTAATGACGAATCTATAAAACGGTCACATAATACATGTTGACCACTTTCTAACGCTGGAATTACCTTCTGATAAAAGTGCTGCGAACGCGCTGCTGCATAAAGTAACGCCTCTGTACGTTCATGCATTGCTGTATGTGCTGGATCTAAAATAATCGAACGAATTTTTTCGGCGATTTCAATACCACCTGGTTCACGTGTAAATAAAATATCTGTGCGGTTGTTTAATCGTTCACCAATCGCCTGTAATACACTTGTTTTACCAGCTCCCTCGCCGCCTTCAAATGTAATAAATAAACTTCTTTGCATATATAGTATTCTCCTAGCACTTATTTTATGACATATATCAATTTCTCTAGTAATCGATGCTCACCTTGAAATGTTGCGCCTATGGCTAATAATTCTTCTAACTGACTTAATTTTGCAACGGTAATTTTCTCACCTGGTACAAATAGTGGAATACCTGGTGGGTACGGGATAATCGTCGATGCTGCAGTACGTCCAATCGCACGCATATAGGGTATCCATTCTTTTTGGGCCTGTTCAATTTCCTCAAATGTGTAACCTGGGCTAGTAATGGCCGCCATTTCATAATTCGCACGTTGCTCTACTTGCTCTTTATATGGTTGATCCTTCAATTGAATAAACGCTTCTTTCATACGAATACGTAAATCAGCAAATGGATAACTATCCCCATGCTTTAATAACGGTAAAATAAGGAGTACTTGCATTGTATCTGCCAACTCTACATAGACATTCATCTTTTCGAGTGCATCTTTCAATTCAAAACCTGTATATCCTGGTGCACGTACTAATAGTTTCAACGCATCGTCTACTTCGATTACTTGTAGTTGCGTTGATGCCGTTAATGATTCGATAAATTGCTTACGCTTATCCATCAAATAGGCAAAATCACTTTCCGTATAATTCGCCACATAGCTTCGTGCATCATCTAATGACGCTAGTAGTAAATACGACGGACTACTTGATTGTAGCATACGTAAATAGTGATTGATCTTTTCTTCACTCACAAACTGTGATTTCACGTGTAAAAAAGAGGCCATCGTCATAGCAGGTAATGTTTTATGCGCGGACTGCACAACAACATCCGCTCCTAAATCTAGTGCCGAAGTTGGCAGTTTTTCTGTAACCGTTAAGTGTGCACCGTGCGCTTCATCAACTAACACTGGGATTTTAGCTGCATGGCAGATTTCAATTTGCTGTTTGAAATCGTGAGCAGTCAAACCATAATACGTTGGATATGTAAAAATCACTGCCTTAGCATATGGATAACGTTCAATTGCATTTGCTAACGTTTCTAGTTCAATACAACCTGCCGTTCCACTTGTTTCATCCCATTTTGGTGCGATATATATAGGCTTCACACCTACAAGCTGCAGCGCATGGAAAATGGATTTATGCGCATTACGTTGAACAAGCACCGTATCACCTTGTCTACACGTAGCATAAATCATCGCCAAATTTCCTACCGTTGAACCATTCACCAAAAAGAAACTACGATTGGCACCATACGTTTGTGCAAGTAGTTGTTCTGCCTGTAAGATCGCCTCTTCTGGATGATGAAAATCGTCAAGTCCTGTTAGTTCTGTTACATCATATGTTAACGCGCGTTTTATTTCATTTGGTAATTGTGAAAGCAAACCATTTTTATGACCTGGCACATGAAGTGATAGTGGTTCATTTGCTATAAATTTTTTCAATGCTTGGACGATTGGTCGATCGTTTTTCATTTTGTTCACCTCATTTGTGATTGTACTTCTATTATAAGGTGGCTCAAGACATCCGACTACGGTGAAACGTCGAAATAATTATTAGAAAAGCTCAAATTACTCCTAAATAACTCGTTTTGATGTTTCCTATTATGCCAATTTTGTTTCCCTATCTACTAAAAAACTTCTGATTTATTATACATACTTCAATATGATATCATTTACGACACTATTTTCATCGTTTACCGTTGGATCATCTACTGCACTTGAAAATGTAGTAATAAGATCATGATGCTTACTAACTTTAGAGTTAAGGTATATTTCATTTCATAATTCACAAAAGTAAAACTGTTTTTAGTTAATGGCGTTTTAGCGAAGATTAACAAAACAAAAAAACCACTGATTACTCAGTGGTTTTTATTCGTGCGAAGCGACGTTCTACTCTCACAGGGGGAAACCCCCAACTACCATCGACGCTAAAGAGCTTAACTTCTGTGTTCGGTATGGGAACAGGTGTGACCTCTTTGCCATCATCACTTCACATATTAATTTGAAAGATTATTCTTTCAAAACTGGATAAACGTTTCATTGATTTTCGTAAACATGTGGTTAAGTCCTCGACCGATTAGTATTCGTCAGCTACATGTGTCGCCACACTTCCACCTCGAACCTATCTACCTGATCGTCTTTCAGGGGTCTTACTTACTTGCGTAATGGGAAATCTCATCTTGAGGGGGCTTCATGCTTAGATGCTTTCAGCACTTATCCCGTCCACACATAGCTACCCAGCGATGCCTTTGGCAAGACAACTGGTACACCAGCGGTGTGTCCATCCCGGTCCTCTCGTACTAAGGACAGCTCCTCTCAAATTTCCTACGCCCACGACGGATAGGGACCGAACTGTCTCACGACGTTCTGAACCCAGCTCGCGTACCGCTTTAATGGGCGAACAGCCCAACCCTTGGGACCGACTACAGCCCCAGGATGCGATGAGCCGACATCGAGGTGCCAAACCTCCCCGTCGATGTGGACTCTTGGGGGAGATAAGCCTGTTATCCCCGGGGTAGCTTTTATCCGTTGAGCGATGGCCCTTCCATGCGGAACCACCGGATCACTAAGCCCGTCTTTCGACCCTGCTCGACTTGTAGGTCTCGCAGTCAAGCTCCCTTATGCCTTTACACTCTACGAATGATTTCCAACCATTCTGAGGGAACCTTTGGGCGCCTCCGTTACCTTTTAGGAGGCGACCGCCCCAGTCAAACTGTCCGCCTGACACTGTCTCCTACCCCGCTAAGGGGCATGGGTTAGAAGTTCAATACAACCAGGGTAGTATCCCACCGACGCCTCCTTCGAAGCTGGCGCTCCGAGATCTCTGGCTCCTACCTATCCTGTACAAGTTGTACCAAAATTCAATATCAAGCTACAGTAAAGCTCCACGGGGTCTTTCCGTCCTGTCGCGGGTAACCTGCATCTTCACAGGTACTATAATTTCACCGAGTCTCTCGTTGAGACAGTGCCCAGATCGTTACGCCTTTCGTGCGGGTCGGAACTTACCCGACAAGGAATTTCGCTACCTTAGGACCGTTATAGTTACGGCCGCCGTTTACTGGGGCTTCAATTCGCAGCTTCGCTTGCGCTAACCACTCCTCTTAACCTTCCAGCACCGGGCAGGCGTCAGCCCCTATACGTCACCTTACGGTTTTGCAGAGACCTGTGTTTTTGCTAAACAGTCGCCTGGGCCTATTCACTGCGGCTCTCTCGGGCTATACACCCTACCAGAGCACCCCTTCTCCCGAAGTTACGGGGTCATTTTGCCGAGTTCCTTAACGAGAGTTCTCTCGCACACCTTAGGATTCTCTCCTCGACTACCTGTGTCGGTTTGCGGTACGGGTACCTCCCACCTCGATAGAGGCTTTTCTTGGCAGTGTGAGATCAGGAACTTCCTCCATACGGAGTCGTCATCACAGCTCAATGTTAAAGTACGCGGATTTGCCTACGCACACACCTTACTGCTTGAACAGAGACAACCAACGCTCTGCTTACCCTACCCTACTGCGTCCCCCCATTTCTCAAACGGTGGGGAGGTAGTACAGGAATATCAACCTGTTATCCATCGCCTACGCCTATCGGCCTCGGCTTAGGTCCCGACTAACCCTGAGCGGACGAGCCTTCCTCAGGAAACCTTAGTCATACGGTGCATGGGATTCTCACCCATGTTTCGCTACTCATACCGGCATTCTCACTTCTAAGCGCTCCACCAGTCCTTCCGGTCTGACTTCAACGCCCTTAGAACGCTCTCCTACCACGCATACCAACGGTATGCATCCACAGCTTCGGTGAATCGTTTAGCCCCGATACATTTTCGGCGCAGCGTCACTCGACCAGTGAGCTATTACGCACTCTTTAAATGATGGCTGCTTCTAAGCCAACATCCTGGTTGTCTAAGCAACGCCACATCCTTTTCCACTTAACGATTACTTTGGGACCTTAGCTGGTGGTCTGGGCTGTTTCCCTTTTGACTACGGATCTTATCACTCGCAGTCTGACTCCCGTGTATAAATATCCGGCATTCGGAGTTTGTCTGAATTCGGTAAAGCGAGATGCCCCCTAGTCCAAACAGTGCTCTACCTCCGGTATTCTCAATCACGAGGCTAGCCCTAAAGCTATTTCGGAGAGAACCAGCTATCTCCAAGTTCGATTGGAATTTCTCCGCTACCCACACCTCATCCCCGCACTTTTCAACGTGCGTGGGTTCGGACCTCCAGTAAGTGTTACCTCACCTTCATCCTGGACATGGGTAGATCACCTGGTTTCGGGTCTACGACCACGTACTAATTCGCCCTATTCAGACTCGCTTTCGCTGCGGCTCCGTCTTATCAACTTAACCTCGCACGTAATCGTAACTCGCCGGTTCATTCTACAAAAGGCACGCTATCACCCATTAACGGGCTCTAACTACTTGTAGGCACACGGTTTCAGGATCTATTTCACTCCCCTTCCGGGGTGCTTTTCACCTTTCCCTCACGGTACTGGTTCACTATCGGTCACTAGGTAGTATTTAGCCTTGGGAGATGGTCCTCCCGGATTCCGACGGAATTTCACGTGTTCCGCCGTACTCAGGATCCACTCTGGAGGGACTGAACTTTTGACTACAGGGCTTTTACCTTGTTTCGCGGACCTTTCCAAGTCGCTTCGTCTAATCCAATCTTTTGTAACTCCGTATAGAGTGTCCTACAACCCCAAAGAGCAAGCTCTTTGGTTTGGGCTCTTCCCGTTTCGCTCGCCGCTACTCAGGGAATCGAATTTTCTTTCTGTTCCTGCAGGTACTTAGATGTTTCAGTTCCCTGCGTCTGTCCTCATCACGCTATGTATTCACGTGTAGATACTATCCGATTAAAGATAGTGGGTTCCCCCATTCGGAAATCCCCGGATCAAAGCTTACTTACAGCTCCCCGAGGCATATCGGTGTTAGTGCCGTCCTTCATCGACTCCTAGTGCCAAGGCATCCACCGTGCGCCCTTATTAACTTAACCAAAAGTTAAACTTACTTAAAAAGTAAGATTTTAAGGATATTGCACGATCAATTTCTTGATCAATGTTTGTTTATTACTTATCAATGTCGTTTTATCCAGTTTTCAAAGAACAAGACAGCGAACTTCCGTCACATCGTGACTAAGCTTCACTGAATTTGCTTCATGCAGTCTTGCGACAAAAGCGCTAGCGGCAGGAGCAAATATTTTTTGAAGTATTCCATTCAATTAAGAATGAACCTTCAAAACTGAACAGCAAACGTTAATGAGTATCTTCTCCAAGAGAAGATTTCCGAAAAATCCTTAGAAAGGAGGTGATCCAGCCGCACCTTCCGATACGGCTACCTTGTTACGACTTCACCCCAATCATCTATCCCACCTTCGGCGGCTGGCTCCATAAAGGTTACCTCACCGACTTCGGGTGTTACAAACTCTCGTGGTGTGACGGGCGGTGTGTACAAGGCCCGGGAACGTATTCACCGCGGCATGCTGATCCGCGATTACTAGCGATTCCGGCTTCATGTAGGCGAGTTGCAGCCTACAATCCGAACTGAGAACGGTTTTATCGGATTAGCTCCCCCTCGCGGGTTGGCAACCGTTTGTACCGTCCATTGTAGCACGTGTGTAGCCCAGGTCATAAGGGGCATGATGATTTGACGTCATCCCCACCTTCCTCCGGTTTATCACCGGCAGTCTCCTTAGAGTGCCCAACTAAATGATGGCAACTAAGAACAAGGGTTGCGCTCGTTGCGGGACTTAACCCAACATCTCACGACACGAGCTGACGACAACCATGCACCACCTGTCACCGTTGTCCCCGAAGGGAAAACTGTATCTCTACAGTGGTCAATGGGATGTCAAGACCTGGTAAGGTTCTTCGCGTTGCTTCGAATTAAACCACATGCTCCACCGCTTGTGCGGGCCCCCGTCAATTCCTTTGAGTTTCAGTCTTGCGACCGTACTCCCCAGGCGGAGTGCTTAATGCGTTAGCTGCAGCACTGAGGGGCGGAAACCCCCCAACACTTAGCACTCATCGTTTACGGCGTGGACTACCAGGGTATCTAATCCTGTTTGCTCCCCACGCTTTCGCGCCTCAGTGTCAGTTACAGACCAGATAGTCGCCTTCGCCACTGGTGTTCCTCCAAATCTCTACGCATTTCACCGCTACACTTGGAATTCCACTATCCTCTTCTGCACTCAAGTTCCCCAGTTTCCAATGACCCTCCCCGGTTGAGCCGGGGGCTTTCACATCAGACTTAAGGAACCACCTGCGCGCGCTTTACGCCCAATAATTCCGGACAACGCTTGCCACCTACGTATTACCGCGGCTGCTGGCACGTAGTTAGCCGTGGCTTTCTAACAAGGTACCGTCAAGGTAGCGCCAGTTACTACGCTACTTGTTCTTCCCTTGCAACAGAGTTTTACGAACCGAAATCCTTCTTCACTCACGCGGCGTTGCTCCATCAGACTTTCGTCCATTGTGGAAGATTCCCTACTGCTGCCTCCCGTAGGAGTCTGGGCCGTGTCTCAGTCCCAGTGTGGCCGATCACCCTCTCAGGTCGGCTACGCATCGTCGCCTTGGTGAGCCGTTACCTCACCAACTAGCTAATGCGCCGCGGGTCCATCCTATAGTGATAGCCGAAACCATCTTTCAACTTCCAACCATGTGGTTCAAAGTATTATCCGGTATTAGCTCCGGTTTCCCGAAGTTATCCCAGTCTATAGGGTAGGTTACCCACGTGTTACTCACCCGTCCGCCGCTAACGTCATTGGAGCAAGCTCCAAATCCATTCGCTCGACTTGCATGTATTAGGCACGCCGCCAGCGTTCGTCCTGAGCCAGGATCAAACTCTCCATAAAAGTAGTTTGAAAGCTCATTTGCTTTGCTAGCGATTCTAACAATTAAGTTAGAAATCATTTTTGCTTCAATTAAGAAGCTGTATTCATTAACGTTGCTTGTTCAGTTTTCAAGGTTCATGTTGTTATCTTCTGTGACAACTTTTATATCATATCACCTTTAAAGTATTGTGTCAATAATTTATTTCGATGATTTTTCAGATATTGTTTGTCGCCCTTTGCGACTTAAAATAATATAACATTATTTTTTAAATGCTGCAACACTTTTTGTTAAATTTTTTTCATTATCATTAAAAAACTCACACAAATGATTCCTGGAAGTCCTAAAATTGTGATTGTTGCTACTGAAAATAGGTTAATTGGAAGCTGTACCCCCCATTTTACAAAACTAAAAATATAATTAATAACAAACAATAAAGCAATGACTGCGGCGAATTTAAACCAAAACCACGCTAAATATTCAATTACTTTCCCACGAGCTTCTTTATTCATAAAAAAAAGAAATAAGAAAACAAAACATATCGCGATTACTATGTAACGCACAGCACCATCCTTGTTTTTTTAATGGTAGCTTATGCGACTGGCTTGTTTCTTATTTCAATAATATTTATTTAATTAACACACGACGTAAGCGCGCTTCTTTATACAAGTAGAAGTGAATGCTTTCGGCCTTTTTCCGTTCTGCAATGACATCTAAGCTATAGTCATCCATTAATTCTTCAATTACTTTTGCACTGTGTAATGCTTCTTTTGTTTCTTTAAAAGAAGAAACTAGTTTATCATCAAACTCTTTTTTAAGTTTCCCTTTACGCGAAAAAAACATCTATGTAGCCTCCTGGTTATAATTCGCGACGGCCTTCCAATGCTTTTGATAATGTTACTTCATCTGCATATTCTAAGTCTCCACCTACTGGTAAGCCGTGAGCAATACGTGTCGTACGAATGCCTGATGGTTTTACAAGACGTGAAATATACATAGCCGTTGCTTCCCCTTCAATTGTTGGGTTTGTCGCTAATATTAACTCTTGAACACGCTCATCATGTAAGCGCCCTAACAATGAAGCGACATTAATATCTTCAGGACCTACGCCATCCATCGGTGAAATTGCCCCATGTAATACATGGTATAAACCTTGATAGTCGCGCATTTTTTCCATAGCGATAACATCTTTTGGATCTTGTACAACACAAATCGTAGTTACGTCACGCTGTTTATCGGAACAAATATGACATGGGTCAATATCTGTGATGTGACCGCATTGCGAGCAGTACATTAAATTACGTTTTGCATCGACTAAGGCCTTTGCAAATGTTGTGACTGTATCTTCCTTCATCGTTAATACATGAAAGGCTAAGCGAGCAGCCGTTTTGGGTCCGATTCCCGGTAGTTTCATAAAGCTATCAATTAGTCTTGATATTGGCTCTGGATAGTGCATCCATTTCCCTCCTTTAAAAAGGCACACCCCAAAATGTTGAGATGTGCACTACTTATGACACGATTCAAATTAGAAAGGAAGGTTCATTCCTTGTGTGAATTTACCCATTGTCGCATTTGTTGTTTCTTCAACTTTTTTCAACGCTTCGTTTGTTGCGATTACGATTAGGTCTTGTAACATTTCGATATCTTCTGGGTCTACTACAGAATCATCTAAGTTAATTTCTAACATTTCACGTTGACCGTTCATTACCACTTTCACCATACCGCCACCAGCAGCACCTTCAAATGTTTGAGCGTTTAAAGCCTCTTGTGCTTCAACCATCTCTTTTTGCATTTTTTGCATTTTTTTCATCATGCCTTGCATATTACCCATACCACGCATATTAAAATTCCTCCTTTAAATTTGAAATTATTCTTCGACAACATCAACAAAGTCTTTTCCGAAGCGCTGTTCTGCTTCTATAACTAGCGGATCTAGTGCTGCATTAAGCTCGGCTTCATCGGCAAAAGCAGGTTCTTCTATTAATCCATCGGCTGATTCATCTTGCGTTGGATTTTTTTGATCTAAACCGTTATCGCGAATGAAATTTTCACGCAATGTGCCCCATGCTGGTTCTGGAATACATAATAACTCATACTGTACACCCGCTTCTGAAGCGATACGGCCAGTAAATGACGCCACAAGCGCATTGTTATCTGCTACCATTTGACAATGTATATCATACTTGAATTTTACCACAAAAGCACTCGCATTTGCCGCTACAGGCTCTGCATCAGCAAGTAAAGCCGCCTGTGACTTTTGTAAGCTCGATAAGCCGAGCGCCCAAGTCGATTTTATTTTTTGTAAATCAGATTTTGTTGCTGTTTTTAGTACTTCTTGAATACGACCAGTTGGTGCATTGTACTGATTGCCTTGTGGACGTACGCGCTGGCGAGGTTGCTCTTTAGCTACAGCTGGTCCTCCACCATTTTGTAGTTGCTGAGAAAGCTGACCTAAACGATTTTCAAGTGAGGCTACCTTTCCTTCTAATTCCGGGGCAAGGGCTACACCTTGTGTATTACCACTCGCTTTATACTGGGCCATTTTTAATAGCGCTGTTTCTAAATAGATTTTTGTATGATGTGAAAAACGCATTTCTTGCTGCGTCTTAGCCAAAATATCAATAAATCCGTATAATGTATCTGCATCAAAATCTTGTGCTAATATAACAAACTTTTCTTCAGGTGAAATAAATTCTAATAAATCTTCTAGTGTTCCATCTGTCTTTAATAGTAGTAAGTCTCGGAAAAAAGTAATAAAGTCTTCTGCTAAACGTAGCGGCTCCTTACCATCTGAAATCAGTTCTTCCACACGACTTAATACTTGTGCAACTTCTTTTTGTTGAAGTGACAATGTGATTTCATAAAATGCGTCTTGGCTAACTGAACCTGTGACAAGTAGTACATCTTCAAGCTGTACCGTTTCGTTACTAAATGAAACGACTTGATCAAGTAAGCTTAACGCATCACGCATTCCCCCTGCAGAAGCCTGCGCAATCGACTTTAATGCTTGTTCATCATAACCCATTTCGATATCCTCTAACACAACCTTCATACGTTCTACAATATCTATAGAAGAAAGTCGCTTAAAGTCAAAACGTTGACAACGAGAAATAATCGTCGCTGGAAGTTTATGAGGTTCGGTTGTCGCTAATATAAAGACTGCATGCTCAGGTGGCTCCTCTAACGTCTTTAATAGCGCGTTAAAGGCACTTGTAGAAAGCATATGCACCTCGTCGATAATATACACTTTAAAGCGTGCGTCAGCCGGTGCGAAGCGGACTTTTTCAATGATGTCACGCATTTCTTCTACACGTGAGTTCGATGCCGCATCAAACTCGATGACATCTGTATGGGAGCCCTCTGTAATACTTATACATGTCGCACATTCATTACATGGTTCTTTGGCAGGTGCATTTTCGCAGTTTAATGCTTTGGCAAAAATTTTAGCTGTACTCGTTTTTCCGGTACCACGTGGGCCAGAAAATAAGTAGGCATGCGTAGTCTTGCTAGCAAGGAGAGCATTTTGAAGGGTTCTCTTTACATGTGTTTGCCCTGACATTTCACGAAATGACTGTGGCCGATACACACGATAAAACGCTTGATATGTCAACCTTTCCCTCTCCCTTCGTTAAAAATTCATACAATAAGTATAGCATAAAGTCATACGAAACTCTTTGAAATATAACGCACAGAATACAAATTAAAAAGAGCACTTGTATCTCTATTAATTCGAGACTACAAACACGCTTAAAATAGAAAAAACGCATTCACTCCTAAAAGTGAATGCGTGATTATTAGAAAATATATACCGTGCACCTTTCTTCGACTGCCGCACATAAGCGTTACTCCTGTCGACAGCTCAAGTTAGGCTACCCCGCGGCACATGGGCGGGACCACTTAATGCTGCTTCCTTCCGGACCTGACATGGTTCATGGATGCCCATTGCGCAGGACCCAACCGTCAACACTACGTGCAGAAGGCAGACCAAACAATACGGACAGCCTCAGAAAAGGAATTCAATCTTGCTAGAGCGGATTGCAAGTTACAGGGCACCGCTACCTCCCCATCTAGCACGGCAATTATTAGTATACTAAGCACCATCATAAAATGCAACGAATTGTCCTTATAATTTTTAAGTTTGTAAAAACAACGACATTATTAAAAAATCGTCTTGACGCTGGTTTTGATTCGTGATAAATTAAATCTTGTCGAAAAGACATTTTATATTTTGGAGGTATACCCAAGTCTGGCTGAAGGGATCGGTCTTGAAAACCGACAGGCGGGTAACACCGCGCGGGGGTTCGAATCCCTCTACCTCCTCCATTTTTGATTTTAACCCGTTACAACGATGTAACGGTTTTTTTTATGTCTTCAAATTCAAATACGCTAAAGTATCCTTTTAATATAAATCAAAAAGTACTATTTCTATCTCAGAGAAGTAGTACTTTTTTGTATTTCTTGAGGCTTTTCTTGTACAATTAGTTATTCAGTCAACAATGATAAGGTGGTTATTTTTTGGAAACATCACAACCGCGCATAAAAACAACGAAATCTTTATTATTTATGTTACTCATTGCCTTATTAACAGCACTTGGTGGCGAAATCAAAATTATTCCGTTTGAAAATGTGCCCTTCCGCTTTGGTTTAGGGAGTGTTATTTTCTTCTTTGCATTGCTAGTCTATTCTTTACCAATTTTGTGGACTGGCATCTTTACAGCACTTTTTGTCATCATTGAACGCTCTTTTTTAGATGTATTATTACATAATGCTTCATTTAGTACCCAAGTTATTGAGCATTTACCTGCAGGCGTATTTTATTTGACCTATGCTTTATGCTTTAAATTTATTCAGTTAGACGATTTAAAGAAGCAACCAATTTTACTTGGTCTTTGTGGAACGGCTTTTGAAGTAATATCTAATACATTGGAACATGTCACAACAGAACTTCTACTCACAACTGAACAAGAGACCTTTTCTTCGTTATTAATTTTTATTATCGTCGGATTACTACGTAGCTTCTTCGTTGTCGGCGTTTATAGCATGATTACACTAAGTGAACAAAAAAAGCAGCTACAGCAATTAATGGCAATTCATTCTGAGCTTTATGTAGAGACACTTTATATTCAAAAATCGATGAACCAAGTCGAGCAGCTAACCGCCAATAGTTATCAGTTATACAAAAAACTAATGCCCCTGGATAGTGCACTTAGTAAAGAAGCACTGACCATCGCGCAGGAAATACATGAAATAAAAAAGGATCATGAACGCATATACGCAGGGCTTGCTAAAATAACGGATACCGAGTATAAAACACATTTTTATTTGTCAGATTTACTAAGTTTTATTGTAGAGGCAAACGAAAACTACGCAATTCATTTGAAGAAAAACATTTCATTTACGCTCATTTGTCCAGATGACTTCATTACGAAGGAGCATATCGCGCTATTAGCTGTATTAAATAACATCATGGCCAATGCGGTCGAAGCCATTCCAAAGCAAGGTTTCATTACACTAAGCGTATTAATTCAAGAAAACATTACAAACTTTGTAATAGAAGATAACGGCGTCGGAATTGAACCTACATTACTACCGATTATTTTTGATGTTGGTTATACATCGAAATTTAACGAGCAAGGCCAGGCATCTACAGGAATTGGCCTATCTCATACAAAAACAATTATTGAAAACCTAGAGGGTACGATTACTGTTGCAAGTGATAATACAACGTGCTTTGTCATCAATATCCCAACGATTAATTTAAGAAAGGGGTTTTAACATGCGCTATTTTATTGTAGATGATGATCGAGCAAGCCGTGTTATGTTAAGTGCTATTATTAATGATTGTGAATTAGGTACCGTTATTGGTGAAGCAGTTGATGGTGCCGAAGCCATCCCTCAAATTTTAATGATGCATCCAGATTTTGTGCTTATTGATTTATTAATGCCAAATTTAGATGGGATTGAAACGATTGAGCGACTACATCAAAACGGCTTTAAAGGGCTTTTCATTATGCTTTCGCAAGTTGTTAATAAGGACATGGTTGCAGAAAGCTACGCAAAAGGCATCGAGTTTTTTATTCATAAACCCATTAATAAAGTGGAAGTACAAATGGTTTTGCAGCGCACGGCAGAACAATTTCGCTTAAAAAGTTCACTCCAGATCATTCGCCAATCCTTAAATAATTTTGAAGTTCCTGAAATAGAACATTCAAAAAAGACAACACGCGAACATATTCAATCGATTTTAAATGACATGGGCATCGTCGCAGAGGTCGGCAGTGAAGAGATTATAAATATTATTGAACAGCTATTAATTGAAAAGCATAAAATTGCGCCTCTCCCTCCTTTAAAAGAGGTATATGAAAAAGTAGCGATGCTCACAAAAACAACACCTGATGATATCGCAAAAGAAATTAAAGCGATTGAGCAACGAGTGCGCCGAACGATTTTAGCCGCGATGATTAACTTAGCAAACCTTGGTATCGTGGACTATACGAATGCAGAATTTGAATATTATACACCGCGCTATTTCGACTTAACCGATATCCGTTATTTAATGCAGCAAATCGAAAATAATGACCAGCGGAAAGCGAAGGTAAATATTAAAAAATTCATTCAAGTCTTATATTCAGAAATTATTAGTAAAGTAAATTAGTCGGATTTTGTCGGATTTTGTAACCATGCTATAAACTTAATACTAGGCTTGACCTAACTATCACTTTCTAGGAGGTACTACTATTGAAAAAGATTAAAATTAGTTTAGCTATGCAAATTTTAATTGGTTTAGTTCTAGGTATTATTGTAGGTGCTGTGTTTTATGGCAACACAAACGTACAAACTTACCTACAACCACTTGGCGATATTTTCTTAAACTTAATTAAGATGATCGTTGTACCGATTATTATTTCGACATTAATTGTTGGTGTTGCTGGAACGGGCGATATGAAACAACTAGGTCGTCTTGGCGGTAAAACACTTATTTATTTTGAAGTCATTACAACAGTGGCAATTGTTGTTGGTTTATTATCGGCGAATATCTTCCAACCTGGTGCTGGCATCGATATGACCGAGCTACAGCAAACGGATATTTCTTCTTATGTAGAAACTACTGAAGCCCAGGAAGATAAAGGTCACTTACAAATCCTCGTGGATATCGTACCGAAAAACATTATAAATGCAATGGCTGAAGGTGATATGCTTGCCATTATCTTCTTCTCTGTTATTTTCGGTTTAGGGGTAGCAGCAATTGGAGAACGAGGAAAACCTGTACTCGCATTCTTCCAAGGTACAGCAGATGCGATGTTCTGGGTTACAAACTTAGTCATGAAGTTTGCTCCAATCGGGGTTTTTGCACTGATTGGTGTAACCGTTTCCAAATTTGGTTTATCTTCGCTAGTACCGTTAGGGAAATTAGCAGTATTAGTATATGCAACGATGATTTTCTTCGTAATCGTTGTACTAGGTATCACAGCACGTATTTTCGGTATTAATATTTTCAAATTAATACGTATGATTAAAGATGAGTTATTACTGGCATATTCTACTTCTTCATCAGAGACGGTATTGCCTCGCATTATGTTAAAAACAGAAAAAATGGGTGCACCAAAGGATATCGTATCGTTCGTTATTCCAACAGGTTACTCATTCAACCTAGATGGTTCGACACTTTACCAAGCAATCGCGGCCATCTTCATTGCGCAAATGTATGGTATTGACCTTTCAATTATGGAACAAATTACATTAATGCTTGTATTAATGGTGACATCTAAAGGGATTGCTGGTGTTCCAGGGGTATCATTCGTTGTACTTCTTGCAACATTAGGCTCTGTAGGAATTCCAGTTGAAGGTTTAGCGTTTATCGCAGGTATTGACCGTATTTTAGATATGGCTCGTACAGCTGTAAACGTAGTAGGAAACACATTAGCAACCCTTGTTATCGCAAAATGGGAAAAACGTTTCGACGAGAAGCAATTTGCTGAATACCAAGCAGCTAACTTAAAGTAAATTACAAAACGCCGAGTGTATGAGGTGAGGCCTCTACACTCGGCGTTTTAATTATTTTACGACTTTTGCTAAATAGGTACGAATTGATTCTTCCCCATTATGTAGTGCCTCTTGTTCGCGTGCTTCGTCTTTTTGTACTTTTGCTTCTGCAATTTCGATAACGTGCTCAATATCTGCTTGTGGCACGATAATCACCCCATCAATATCCCCAATTACATAGTCACCTGATTGTACAACTACACCACCAACTGCCACTGATACACCTACCGCACCGCCGCCGTTTTTATTCCCTGCAGCGACTGTTGTACCTAATGAAAATACCGGGAAATCAATCAGACGCGCTGCTGCTAAATCACGGATTACCCCATCTACTACAAAACCTTGCACGCCAACCCCTTGTGCAAGCTGCATAACAAAATCCCCTGCTACTGCACGATTGGTATTTCCTTTTGCATCAATAACTAAAATATCCCCTTTACTTGCCTTGCTGATTGCTTCTAGCACCGCGCCATTTTCCCCGTCTGGTAAGCGCACTGTTAATGCGCGACCCGCAATTTTAAAATGATCCGCCAATGGACGAATATTTGCAGTAACATTTGTATGTCCCCCTGTTGCATCAGAAATCGCCGTTGTTGGTAGTTCTAATAAGCGATGTTCTATCGTTGCCATTGTCATAATCTCATCCCCTTTTGACTATACTGTCTAAACTTATAGACAGTTTTAGCATACGTGATACAACTTTTCTCTCGCAATATTTTTTTCCTAAAACGTTACAAATATATCCGTTAAGGGCATACTACAATGAAAAAAAGGGGGAATTTCGATGAACAATCCACTCATTGAACACACTATCAATGATGCAGGCGAAACAATATACCAAATGAAAACACTCGACATCGATGTTATTGCACGCTTAACAGGTGGGATCGCCCCAACGATAACATACATGCATAAGGATCAAGATATCACTGATGATATTCGTGCCATTCGTTTTCATTTCGAAAATCCTGCGTCCTATATTGAAAATTATGCAGACTTTCAAACAATGCTCTATCAAAAAGAGCAACACGCCATTAATGCACTCTATGAATCAATTAGCATAAAGCCTAAAAATATGTCACCTGGGAAGCAAATTTTGTGGAGCTTCTTCGTATTCTTACTTATTATGACCCCGGTGTTTATCATATTATGGATAAAATAAAAAGGACACCATTTTATGAAGTTGTATCATAGAATGGTGCCCTTTTTATCATTTACGTAAGTGAGTTGTTTGCTCTAGCATATGACCAATGCGTGCTACAACATCCTCCACTTGATCTGGGTTTTTCAATAGGTCATAGTCGTTAATATCGATTCGTAATACGGGACATGCATTAAAATTGTTAATCCATGTTTCATAACGACCGTGCATTTCCTCCCAGTATGTATGTGGTGTTTGCTGCTCCATCTCACGTCCACGCTCTTGAATTCGGCCAATGACATCATCAATTGGACCTTCTAAGTACACAAGTAAATCAGGATGTGGGAAGTATGGTGTCATCACCATCGCATCGAATAGATTCGTATACGTTTCGTAATCTGTTGGGGTCATTGTACCTTTATCGAAATGCATTTTGGCAAAAATCCCTGTATCTTCATAAATGGAACGATCTTGAATAAAACCACCGCCATATTCAAAAATACGTTTTTGTTCTTTAAAGCGCTCTGCTAAAAAGTACACTTGTAAATGGAAGCTCCATTTTTCAAAGTCATCGTAAAATTTATCTAAATAAGGATTTGTATCAACCTTTTCATAAGACGTGCGGAATTTTAATGCGTCTGCTAGTGCCTTAGTCATTGTGGACTTCCCAACACCAACTGTTCCTGCAATCGTAATCACCGCGTTGGCAGGAATATTATATTTCTCTCGTAAATTCATTATTGATGCAAACTCCTTTGTTGTAACTTTTTCTCTACTAACTGTAGAACGTACTGTAAATCTTCTTCGTTTTTTACAAAATCAAGCTCATTACCATTTAGCTGAATTACCGGAATTTCAGGGTGCATCTTTTCAAAATGACCAATAAACTCATGATAGTCGCTTGATAGTTGCTCCATATATTCTCGTGTAATGTTTTTTTCGAACTCACGACCACGCATTGCAATTCGCTGCATTAACGTATCTAAGCTTGCATGTAAATAAATGACCATATTTGGCTTTGGCATATCATCCGTTAAAATTTTATAGATCGCTTCGTACTTTTCATACTCAGCAGGCTTTAACGTACGCTTTGCAAAAATTAAATTTTTAAATATATGATAATCTGCCACAACTGGGTGCTGCTCCTCTAATATATGATGGATATCAGACAGTTGCTTATAACGATTGCACAGGAAAAACATTTCCGTTTGGAAGCTCCACTCATTGATATTTTCATAGAACTTTCCTAGAAATGGATTTTCATCTACAATCTCTTTTAATAAATGATAATTAAACATTTGTGAAACGGCCTTAGATAATGAGGTCTTCCCGACACCTATCGGACCTTCTACTGTTATAAATGGCACAGACATTAGAAGTGCTCCTTCTCTTTTTATAGTCAATGGGTTTCATTTTATCATAACGCCCTTTATACAACAAAATAAACAATTCCATTTAGCCGAATTCACGAAAGAACACTTCTTTTACTAGAATACTTTAGTCAAACAAGGCTAGTGCTTGTTCATAGTATGATTCAATAGAAAGTCGCCCGCGTATTTCAAATCATGCTACACTAATGTTAAGGAGTGATAAATTCATGCTCACAAAAGATCAATATTACATGCAATATGCATTAGAAGAAGCACAAAAAGCAGCCGCTCTTGGCGAAGTTCCGATTGGTGCCGTTATAGTATACAACGACGAAATTATTGCACGTGCTCATAACTTACGAGAAACAACACAAAACGCATTAACTCACGCGGAAAGTATGGCAATCCAACAGGCATGCGAGAAAATAGGTAGCTGGCGTTTAGAGGAGACAACACTTTATGTAACATTAGAACCTTGCCCTATGTGTGCAGGTGCCATTTTACAATCACGCGTACCACGAGTTGTGTACGGAGCGCGCGATATAAAAGCCGGATGCGTCGATTCGTTATATCGTTTATTAAATGACCCACGCTTCAACCACGAATGCGAGGTAACAGAAGGTGTGTTAGCAGATGAATGCGGTCAAATTTTAACAGACTTTTTCCGCGCCTTACGCGAACGTAAAAAACAGGAGAAATTATTAAGACAACAACAGCAAAACAAGTAGGTGATTTTACATGAATGGATTTACCCTTTTTGATTCTGTACATCTCACATGGCTTATTGCCATTAGTTTGTTTTTTATTATTTCACTCTATTTCTATCGTTATTTTTCTTACAAACAGCAACTACTTTTTCAAAAGACCATCTTTTGGCTACTACTGTTTTTAGAACTTGCAAAACAAGTTTACTTAGTAAGCACAAATCAATATTCCTATTGGAGTCCGCCACTCCATTTATGTGGACTCGGTATCTTTATTATCGGTTGGCATGCTTATTTTCCTGACCGTACATCTGCGACTTTGCTATTTACATTGACTTTGCCTGGTGCTGCGATTGCCCTAATTTTCCCTGGTTGGACAAATGACGTGGTTGGTGGCTTTTTACATGTTCATAGCTTTGTGTTCCATACGCTACTTATTGTATTTGTGTTAGTACTTGTACGCCAACTACAAACAGCTTTTAAAGATTGCTGGCGTGCTGTTGTTTTTTTAGCATTAACTGTACCGATTATTTATGCCTATAATGCCGCCCTTAACACGAACTTTATGTTTTTGAATATGCCGGTTAAACATACCCCGCTGCAATGGCTGTATGATACGTTTGGTGCATCGGGGTATTTAGTTAGTTTAGCCACAGTTATCTTTAGTATTTGGATCGTTCTTTATCTATTAAAAGGGATGAAAAAGGGGATGACCTAGAAATAATTCTGGGTCATTCCTTTTGTGCAGAGGATGGAGGCCCGTGCGACGCTGGTCACAAATGCGTTATTACTTTTGCATATGTTCTTTATTTGCGAACACCGTAGAAGCACTGCCGTAAGCTGATTAGTAATACATGAGATACGCACTGTCCTAAATGTGAACACTTTTTAGAAAATACCTTCGTCTTTATCGAAGTGTTTTTGCAAACTGTACGGCTTCTTTTAGCTTCTCCTCATTAACCCCAGTTGCAATCCCCATTTCATGAAATAGCTGTACGACTTTTTCTGTCGCAACATTACCCGTTGCTCCAGGTGAAAAGGGACAACCGCCAAGCCCTGCTACCGAACTATCAAATTTAGTTACCCCCGCTTGCAATGCAGCAAGGATATTCGCATAGGCAAAGCCATTTGTATCATGAAAATGTGCGACAAATGTTGCTTCTGGGAAATCCTTTTTAAGTTGCGAGAAGCGCTCATAAACAATTTTGGGATTAGCTTGCCCATTTGTATCCCCAATTGATATTTCATCGACTCCGTGCATTACAAAATGACCAACAACACGCTTCACTTGTTCATATGAAACATCCCCTTCATACGGGCAACTAAAACACATTGACACATAACCGCGAATAAATAAACGATGCGTCTTTGCCAGTTGAAATACTTCCACACATTCCTCTAATGACTTTGCTATCGAGCGTTTAATATTCTTTTCGTTAAATGTTTCACTTGCACCAACAAAAACAGCAATTTGTGGAACGCCTTTTTCAGTTGCACGGGTTAATGCCTTTACGTTTGGTGTTAACGCTAAAAATGTTAGGCCAAGCTCAGTGCTAAATGCCGCAATTTCAGCAGCATCCGCCATTTGTGGCACTGCTTTGGGGTGTACGAATGACGCTGTTTCTATTCGCTTAAACCCAACTTGCGCAAGCTTTTCAATGAACTGTTTTTTTTGTTCAGTTGCGACAAATGTTGCTTCATTTTGCAAGCCGTCACGAGGACCCACTTCAATGATTTCTACTTGCCTCGGAAAATGCATGTTATACACTCCTCACCAAAATCTATTCAAAAATACAATAATTTTCTAGAATATAACAAATTTTATTGAGCACGTAAAATAAACATCCTTACAGTTCCTTTTCAAATACAATTTTATGGCGACCTTTATCATCAACGAATGTTTTCACAATATCAAATCCCGCTTTTATATTGACAATCAACATCCCCTTTTTTTCATTGCGGCCATATGTGCGAACACGTGTATAGCTTTGCTGCTTACACCAAAAATGCTGCATTTCCATACAAGTTGCTGCAATACCCTGCTTTTGATAATCCGGATGTACCCCGCCAAGCCAGCTATAAAATACGCCATCAGGATGCTCATACCCTAGCTTAAATCCAGCCACTCGTGAACCATCCACCGCTAGAATGGCGAGTAAATTTTGTTTATGCTGTAGCTTTTCAAATTTAAATTCATCGCCTTCAAATACTGCTTTATGCACCTCTTGAAAGCTTGCTAAATAGTTTTCTGGAAACAGCTGTTCAAATAATAAATACCTCAAGCTCCTACCTCCCAGTATTAGGAAAAAACACCAACTTGCTAAAAAACAAGTTGGTGTTTATATTCCTTATTTTGCAGCAATCACTTCTACGCCACCCATATATGGACGTAACGCTTCTGGAACTACTACTGATCCATCAGCCTGTTGGTAGTTTTCTAAAATCGCTGCCACTGTACGACCAATTGCAAGGCCTGAACCATTTAAAGTGTGTACGTATTCTGGTTTTGCACCTGCTTCACGACGGAAACGGATGTTGGCACGACGCGCTTGGAAATCTTCAAAGTTTGAACAAGAAGAAATCTCACGGTACATAGCTTGTGCTGGAATCCATACTTCTAAATCGTATTTTTTCGCAGCAGTAAAACCTAAATCAGCTGTACACATTTTTAATTTGCGGTAAGGTAAACCTAAAAGTTGTAATACTTTTTCAGCATGACCTGTTAAAAGCTCTAATTGCTCGTAAGATTCTTCAGGTTTAACAAAGCGTACTAATTCTACTTTGTTGAATTGGTGCTGACGAATTAAACCACGTGTATCACGACCTGCAGAACCTGCCTCTGAACGGAAGTTTGCGCTATATGCAGAAAATGCCTGTGGTAACACATCGGCTGCTAAAATTTCATCCCGGTAATAGTTCGTTACAGGTACTTCAGCTGTTGGAATTAAGAAGTAATCCATTTCATCCTCTTCACGCACTAGCTTAAATACATCCTCTTCAAACTTCGGTAATTGACCTGTACCTGTTAATGAATCGCGGTTAACGATTTGTGGTGGTAACATTTCTGTATAACCGTGTTTGTCGGCATGTAAGTCCATCATGAAGTTAATTAACGCACGCTCTAAACGGGCACCTAAACCTTTATAGAATAAGAAACGGCTGCCCGTAACTTTTGCGCCGCGTTCGAAGTCTACGATATCTAATTCTTTTGCGATATCCCAGTGTGCTTTTGTTTCGAAATCAAATTGTGGCACGTTACCCCAAGTATATTCCTCAACATTATCATCTTCTTCCATACCTACTGGCACAGACTCATGTGGAATGTTTGGTAGACGCATCATCATATCATTGAATTCTTCTTCGATGGCGTTTAATTCGGCATCTAACGCTTTGATTTCATCACCTACTGTACGCATGCGAGCGATGACCTCTGTTGCATCTTCTTTATTACGTTTCATAACAGAAATTTGTTCAGACACTTTGTTACGCTCAGCTTTTAATTCCTCTGTTTTAGCGATTAACTCACGACGCTTCGTATCAAGGTTTTCGAAGTTATCTAAGTTCCCTAAATCCTCGTTACGTGTAAGAAGCATTTTCTTTACGCCGTCAAAATTTTCACGGACACGTTTAATATCTAACATGTTTATTCCTCCTAAAGTTTATGAAATTGATGATCCCGAGCACTTTCGCACGTTAATCTATTAGCGTAGTGAACACAAAAAAGCCCTCAATCCCCATAAAAGGGACGAGAGCTACCCGCGTTGCCACCCTAATTGAATAGAAAAACTCTATTCCACTTAAATAATAACGACTTTGGTAAGCCGGCCTTAACCTACTTAATTTCGAAAAAGGCATCTCAAGGACGGATTCACAAGTGCTTTTATCAGCTTCCACCTGCCGCTGACTCTCTTTGGAAAAACGAGCTTGCTACTACTTCCTATCATCGAATTCATTTATAAATTTAAACTTACTGTACTATAAACCATACGTTAATGCAAGTTTTGCTTAGAAAACGCATGTTGTTCACAATAATGTAGTCAAATTGTTGATTTCAAACAAAATAACACCTTCATCATTTCACTGCCAAATTCATCTAATTTAAATAAAATAGTATACATCTCTAACATTGTTCATTATCATTAAATTTAATATTTTAACCATGCCAGTTAAGGAGGACTGTTCATGCTATTTTTTCAACTAGATAAAGAACAAACAATTCCACTATACGAACAACTTTATATTGGTATAAAAAATGCCATTACCAATAAACAGCTCCATGTCGGTGCACGCCTACCTTCCAAACGCGAGCTAGCTGAATTTTTTAATATTAGCCAAACAACTGTTGAACTCGCCTATGCGCAATTACTTGCTGAAGGGTATATAATGTCCAAACCACGCGTCGGCTACTTCGTTGAAGAAGTAGATACATTACCAATCCGCGAAATCACATCGGTATTGCCTCCACAGCAATCCGTAACACAAACTTCATTTGCGACGGATTTCTCTACGGCAAAAATTGACGAAGATGCCTTTCCGTTTACAATTTGGCGTAAGTACGCAAAAGATGTACTTGATATCCCTTTTAAGCATTTACTCCAAACCGGTGAACGCCAAGGGGAACTTGCACTGCGCATTGAAATCGCAAACTATCTCCATCAATCACGCGGCATAAAGTGTCAGCCTGAACAAATCGTCATCGGCTCTGGTACGGAGCAGCTTTTACCTATGATTTTAAAACTACTTGGCGATGATATGCTATTGGCACTCGAAAATCCAGGCTACTCACCCATACCAAGAACACAACTTGAACAAGTAGCAATCCCTATTGATGTTGACCAAGACGGGCTCATTATTGAACAACTTCAAACTACGAATGCCAACGTTGTGTATGTCACACCATCTCATCAATTCCCTACCGGAGCTGTACTTTCAGCTAACCGACGTACACAACTTTTAAAATGGGCGGCTAAAGGTGAAAACCGCTATATTATTGAAGATGATTATGACAGTGAATTTCGTTATATCGGAAAACCAATTCCTGCACTGCAAGGCTTGGATCGGCATGATCGAGTCATTTATTTAAGTACATTCACAAAATCACTTATGCCTTCAATGCGTGTTGCCTATTTTGTGTTACCCCCGACACTTGTTTATCGTTATCAGGAGCATTTTAATTATTATTCATCCACCGTGCCACGCTTTGAACAGCATATTTTGGCGAAATTTATGAAAGATGGGCATTTTGCAAAACACTTAAATCGCATGCGTAAAACCTATCGTAAAAAGCACGATAAATGCATTGATGTGTTCACAAACTACTATCCGCAAATAACCATTTCAGGTGATGCAGCTGGGACGAACATACTAATTTCATTTGATCATGAACATACCGAATTAACATTACAAACAATCGCTAACGAAAAGGGGATTAATATTTTGCCGTTATCAAACTATTTTTTAACTGCAAAACGACCTTCTAAGCGCTCCTTTTTATTAGGCTTTGGCTATTTACCTCTTGATGAAATTGAAATAAAATTACATCATTTAATGGCCGTTTGGATGATTCCCAAAAAATAGCATAGCCTCGATCACCTATTGATATTGCACAATAGGTGATCCTTTATGTGGAAATAATATTAATTCGGTAATGCTCCACCCATTCATGTACTTGATTTAAGTATGCTAATAATTGTGGCCCAGCCATCAACTGACCAAACCAAGGCACTTGAAACGACTTGCCACCACTTGCGATTAACTGTTCAAGTTGATCGCGTTCAAATAGCTCATGAAGTACGGAGTCTTTTTGCTGCAAATTTTCAGTTAAACGTTGAGACACCAACTTTGTATAAAGTGGGTGGTATGTTTTCGGGTACGGGTTTTTTTTACGTTCTACGACTTCTAACGGTAACACTTCACGAAATGCTTGGCGCAATATACCTTTCTCCATTGCACCACTATTTTTCATTTCCCAAGGAATATTCCACACATACTCAATAATAGTATGGTCCGCAAATGGAACGCGCACCTCTACACCTGCTCCCATCGACATCCGGTCATTGCGTTCTAATAATGTTTGCATAAAGAATTGATTGTTTAAATAAAATAATTGCTGACGTTTACGTTGCTCTTCATCCCCTACAAATGACGGCATTTGTGCGACTGCTTCCTCATAGGTATTTTGTAAATAATCTGCTAACCGTAATTGCTTTTGCCAATTCTTTTTCAACAATCCTTCACGCTCACTTGTTGCACGCAACCAAGGAAATGATGCTTGTTGTTGTGAATAAAACCATGGGTAACCTCCGAATACTTCATCTGCACATTCACCTGATAATGCGACAACATGATTCTTTTTTATTTCCTTAGAAAATAAATAGAGTGAACTATCGACATCCGCCATACTCGGCATATCCTTTAAACGCATCGCATCCGTTAAGGCATCGACAAGCTGCCTTTGCTGTAATTCAATTTGCATATGCTTCGTACCATAACGCTTTTGCATTATTTCTATCCAATATTCATCTTGCGTTGTTTGAAAGGCATTCGTTTGAAAATGTTTATTGTTGTCCTCATAGGCTACTGAGTATGTTGCTAATGTTTTATCATGAAATGCAAGCTGCTTTGCTGCGATAGCTGTTAATATACTTGAATCTAGTCCGCCTGAAAGCATTGTACAAATCGGGACATCACTTACTAGCTGCCGACATACTGCATCTGTTACTAGTTGTCGTACTTGCTCAATCGTTTGTTGTTCATTGTCCATATGCTCCTTACTTTCAATATCCCAGTAGCGCCAACTCACCATTTTTTCACGGTTCATACATAATATATACCCCGGCTTTAACTCCTTGATGCCTTTAAAAATTGCATGTCCTTGTATCCGTGATGGTCCTAAACTAAATAGCGCCGCCAGACCATCACTATCGACTTCTGCTTTTACAGAAGGATGTACGAGCAGTGCCTTTATTTCTGAAGCAAATAACAGTCCTGTACTAAGCTCTACATAAAACAGCGGCTTCACACCTAGACGATCCCTACACAAAAATAATTGATCCTTTTCTTCATCCCAGATTGCAAAGGCAAAAATACCATTTAAATAATCAACACAATGTTCTTTCCATTGGATATAAGAGACTAAAATTACTTCTGTATCCGATGTCGAAGAAAAGTGATAGCCTAATTGTTGTAACTGTGCGCGAAGCTCATTCGCATTATAAACCTCACCATTATAAACAATTGTATAGGCGCCCTTTGTCATAGGTTGCGCACCTGTCACCAAATCAATAATCGCTAGCCGTTTATGACCTAAAAGTGCGTGCCGTGATAGAAAATGACCATCACTATCAGGTCCACGATGTGCTATTGTTTCCGTCATATTTGTAATGAGTGCACGTTGCTTCGAAAGATCTTGCGAAAAATCAACGATGCCTGTAATACCACACATGTATATACATCCCTCCATAACAATAATGTATGAACTAGATGCCACGAATAAAATTTGTCCGAAAAAAAAGAGCATTTTTATAAGCTACTCACTTATAAAAACGCCCTTTTTAAATTATAAAGTTGGATTTACAAAGCCAAATACGCCGTTCCATAAATTGCTAAAGAAATTACCGATTCCTTGGAAGAATAATGACACCTTACCTGCGCGCTCTACAGCTTCTGTTGTAACTACTTCTGCTGTAATTTCAGAACCGTCGATATAGCCGTAATCTGTGCCTTCTGTTCGCTCAACGATGACTTGACCAACTACTTGATCCTTTTCAACACCAGCTTCAAGCTCTTCTGTATCTAACACTAATGATGGTGTATACGCTTCTTTGTCTGTTGTTTTTACCATTACTGTAATTGGTTCTTTCACAGCGATGTTTACTTCATCTGCTTTCCCTTTAGTAACAGCAATTGTTTTTTGGTCTTTAAATTTATAGTTTGCTGGAATAATTTCTTGTTTCGAGAATTGACCGAAACCATAGTCAAATAATTTTGCTGTTGCATCAAAGCGTGCTTTATATGAACCTACACCTTTTGAGTCTACCGCTTTCATTACAACGGCGATTAAACGTGTATCCCCACGTTTTGCCGTACCAGTGAATGTATGACCTGCAAAATCCGTTGTCCCTGTTTTTAACCCATCAACGCCCTCGTATGCATATACAAGTCCTGGTAACATGAAGTTCCAGTTTGACATGTTAATTGCATCCGATGTACCTTCTCGGAATACTTTTTTCGGGATTTTCGCTGTTTCTAACATCTCAGGATGATCTTTTAATAAATGATACGCTAACTTTGCCACTGAACGAGCTGGCATTACATTTTCATCATTTTCTCCTGTACCTGCTGGGTGCATTCCTAACAAGTCTGAGTTATTTAAACCTGTTGAGTTTACGAATTTATAATTTTCTAATCCAAGCTCTTCTGCCTTTTTATTCATTAACTTTATAAATTCTGTTTCAGTACCCGCAATTGTTTCAGCAATAGCAATTGTCGCTGCGTTTGCCGAATAAATTGCCATGGCTTCATATAACTCTTTAATCGAATATGTACCATCCGCACGTAGTGGAACATTACTTAATAAACGATTTTGCGAAATTTTATGTGTATATTCAGTTACATTATATTGCTGATCCCAAGTCACTGAACCCTCTTTAATGGCATCTAATAATAAGTATTCCGTCATCATTTTCGTCATACTTGCGATACCTAAAGCTGTTTCTGCATTTTGCTCATATAAAATCTTTCCTGTGTCTGCATCAATTAAAATTGCCGCATCTACTGTTAAACCTAAGTCATCCGCTGCATTTGTCGTAGCAGGTGCTAACGTCAACATGCTCAGTAATAACATCGGAATCAACATCAAGCTTAACATCGTTTGTTTACTTACTTTTTTCACAAAGCTACCTCCAAAATTATTAAATTCTTGTCTACGTCATTTTATCATACATATCTCGATGAATGTGCCCTGTTATAAATAAAAAAAACGTTACTATCATCAATTGTGACGATAGTAACGTTTGAAAGTTGCCTAGTAATTATTGGAGTGAATAGTTTGGTGCTTCTTTTGTAATTTGTACATCATGTGGATGTGATTCACGTAAGCCGGCACCTGTCATTTTAATGAATTGTGATTTTTCACGCAAATACTCTAAATCCGGTGCACCGCAGTAACCCATACCAGCGCGAATACCACCAATTAACTGGTGAATTGTATCTGCTAAAGGTCCTTTGTAAGGAAGACGCCCTTCAATACCTTCTGGCACTAATTTTTTTGCATCTTCTTGGAAGTAACGGTCTTTTGAACCCTTTTCCATTGCGCCTAGTGAACCCATACCACGGTAAACTTTGAAACGACGACCTTGGAAGATTTCAGTTTCACCAGGAGATTCAGAAGTACCTGCTAAAAGTGAACCAAGCATTACTACGTGCCCACCAGCTGCTAATGCTTTTACGATATCACCTGAATACTTAATACCGCCATCAGCGATAATAGTTTTACCATATTCACGAGCTACTGAAGCTGCATCGTATACGGCTGTAATTTGTGGAACACCTACACCTGCAACAACACGTGTTGTACAAATAGATCCTGGTCCGATACCTACTTTTACTACGTCTGCGCCTGCTTCAAATAATGCACGAGTGCCTTCAGCAGTTGCTACATTTCCTGCAATAATATCTAAATTTGGATAAGCAGAGCGGATATCTTTAATTGTGTTTAATACACCTTGAGAGTGGCCGTGTGCTGTATCGATTACGATAATATCTACTTGTGCTTCTACAAGTTTTGCAATACGTAACATTGTATCTTTAGAAACGCCTACTGCTGCGCCAACCACTAATCGACCATGCTTGTCTTTTGCGGCATTTGGGAATTCAATTACTTTTTCGATATCTTTAATTGTAATTAAACCTTTTAATTTACCTTCATCGTCAACGATTGGTAATTTTTCGATTTTGTATTGTTGAAGAATTTTTTCAGCATCTTCTAAAGTCGTTCCTACTGGTGCTGTAATTAAATCTTCTTTTGTCATAACGTCATCAATTTTTAAAGAATAATCTGAAATGAAGCGTAAATCACGGTTTGTAATTATTCCTACTAATTTTTGGTCTTCCATGTTGTTAACAATAGGAACACCTGAAATGCGGTATTTGCCCATTAAATGCTCTGCATCGAACACTTGATGTTCTGGCGTTAAGAAGAATGGATTTGTAATAACACCGTTCTCAGAGCGTTTTACTTTTTCTACTTCTTCTGCTTGCTCATCAATGCTCATGTTTTTATGAACAATCCCAATACCACCTTGACGTGCCATTGCAATCGCCATTTTTGCTTCTGTAACTGTGTCCATACCTGCAGAGATCATTGGAATGTTTAACTTAATGTTACCAGTTAATTGTACAGATAAATTAACATCCTTCGGTAATACTTCAGAATGTGCTGGTACTAATAATACGTCATCAAATGTTAAACCTTCTTTAGCGAATTTTGTTTCCCACATTTTTGAGAATGCCTCCTATTAGAAAAGAATATTATTGTAAGGTTAACAACGTAAACCTCGACTGTCAAGAATCTAAAAGAAGTAAAATAATTCGGAATATTACCGTCGTATTTTACATTTACATTTTAAAAAGCAACAACCAAGACTCTTTTATATTAATTCACGATTTTCTAGTTAGAACTTAGAGTATAATCAAAATATTACTATTATTTTATAAAAATTTATTATTTTACTTACAATAATAATTCTGATTTATTAATTCTACTATAAAAAGTGTAAGCGTGTACATCTATTATAGTAAAAAGTCATATTTGTCTAAGTACATTATGTAACTTAGTTATAAGAAAACAAAAAAACCACTGATTACTCAGTGGTTTTTATTCGTGCGAAGCGACGTTCTACTCTCACAGGGGGAAACCCCAACTACCATCGACGCTAAAGAGCTTAACTTCTGTGTTCGGTATGGGAACAGGTGTGACCTCTTTGCCATCATCACTTCACTTATTCAATTGAAAGATTGTTCTTTCAAAACTGGATAAACGTTTCATTGATATTCATAAACATGTGGTTAAGTCCTCGACCGATTAGTATTCGTCAGCTACATGTGTCGCCACACTTCCACCTCGAACCTATCTACCTGATCGTCTTTCAGGGGTCTTACTTACTTGCGTAATGGGAAATCTCATCTTGAGGGGGCTTCATGCTTAGATGCTTTCAGCACTTATCCCGTCCACACATAGCTACCCAGCGATGCCTTTGGCAAGACAACTGGTACACCAGCGGTGTGTCCATCCCGGTCCTCTCGTACTAAGGACAGCTCCTCTCAAATTTCCTACGCCCACGACGGATAGGGACCGAACTGTCTCACGACGTTCTGAACCCAGCTCGCGTACCGCTTTAATGGGCGAACAGCCCAACCCTTGGGACCGACTACAGCCCCAGGATGCGATGAGCCGACATCGAGGTGCCAAACCTCCCCGTCGATGTGGACTCTTGGGGGAGATAAGCCTGTTATCCCCGGGGTAGCTTTTATCCGTTGAGCGATGGCCCTTCCATGCGGAACCACCGGATCACTAAGCCCGTCTTTCGACCCTGCTCGACTTGTAGGTCTCGCAGTCAAGCTCCCTTATGCCTTTACACTCTACGAATGATTTCCAACCATTCTGAGGGAACCTTTGGGCGCCTCCGTTACCTTTTAGGAGGCGACCGCCCCAGTCAAACTGTCCGCCTGACACTGTCTCCTACCCCGCTAAGGGGCATGGGTTAGAAGTTCAATACAACCAGGGTAGTATCCCACCGACGCCTCCTTCGAAGCTGGCGCTCCGAGATCTCTGGCTCCTACCTATCCTGTACAAGTTGTACCAAAATTCAATATCAAGCTACAGTAAAGCTCCACGGGGTCTTTCCGTCCTGTCGCGGGTAACCTGCATCTTCACAGGTACTATAATTTCACCGAGTCTCTCGTTGAGACAGTGCCCAGATCGTTACGCCTTTCGTGCGGGTCGGAACTTACCCGACAAGGAATTTCGCTACCTTAGGACCGTTATAGTTACGGCCGCCGTTTACTGGGGCTTCAATTCGCAGCTTCGCTTGCGCTAACCACTCCTCTTAACCTTCCAGCACCGGGCAGGCGTCAGCCCCTATACGTCACCTTACGGTTTTGCAGAGACCTGTGTTTTTGCTAAACAGTCGCCTGGGCCTATTCACTGCGGCTCTCTCGGGCTATACACCCTACCAGAGCACCCCTTCTCCCGAAGTTACGGGGTCATTTTGCCGAGTTCCTTAACGAGAGTTCTCTCGCACACCTTAGGATTCTCTCCTCGACTACCTGTGTCGGTTTGCGGTACGGGTACCTCCCACCTCGATAGAGGCTTTTCTTGGCAGTGTGAGATCAGGAACTTCCTCCATACGGAGTCGTCATCACAGCTCAATGTTAAAGTACGCGGATTTACCTACGCACACACCTTACTGCTTGAACAGAGACAACCAACGCTCTGCTTACCCTACCCTACTGCGTCCCCCATTTCTCAAACGGTGGGGAGGTAGTACAGGAATATCAACCTGTTATCCATCGCCTACGCCTATCGGCCTCGGCTTAGGTCCCGACTAACCCTGAGCGGACGAGCCTTCCTCAGGAAACCTTAGTCATACGGTGCATGGGATTCTCACCCATGTTTCGCTACTCATACCGGCATTCTCACTTCTAAGCGCTCCACCAGTCCTTCCGGTCTGACTTCAACGCCCTTAGAACGCTCTCCTACCACGCATACCAACGGTATGCATCCACAGCTTCGGTGAATCGTTTAGCCCCGATACATTTTCGGCGCAGCGTCACTCGACCAGTGAGCTATTACGCACTCTTTAAATGATGGCTGCTTCTAAGCCAACATCCTGGTTGTCTAAGCAACGCCACATCCTTTTCCACTTAACGATTACTTTGGGACCTTAGCTGGTGGTCTGGGCTGTTTCCCTTTTGACTACGGATCTTATCACTCGCAGTCTGACTCCCGTGTATAAATATCCGGCATTCGGAGTTTGTCTGAATTCGGTAAAGCGAGATGCCCCCTAGTCCAAACAGTGCTCTACCTCCGGTATTCTCAATCACGAGGCTAGCCCTAAAGCTATTTCGGAGAGAACCAGCTATCTCCAAGTTCGATTGGAATTTCTCCGCTACCCACACCTCATCCCCGCACTTTTCAACGTGCGTGGGTTCGGACCTCCAGTAAGTGTTACCTCACCTTCATCCTGGACATGGGTAGATCACCTGGTTTCGGGTCTACGACCACGTACTAATTCGCCCTATTCAGACTCGCTTTCGCTGCGGCTCCGTCTTATCAACTTAACCTCGCACGTAATCGTAACTCGCCGGTTCATTCTACAAAAGGCACGCTATCACCCATTAACGGGCTCTAACTACTTGTAGGCACACGGTTTCAGGATCTATTTCACTCCCCTTCCGGGGTGCTTTTCACCTTTCCCTCACGGTACTGGTTCACTATCGGTCACTAGGTAGTATTTAGCCTTGGGAGATGGTCCTCCCGGATTCCGACGGAATTTCACGTGTTCCGCCGTACTCAGGATCCACTCTGGAGGGACTGAACTTTTGACTACAGGGCTTTTACCTTGTTTCGCGGACCTTTCCAAGTCGCTTCGTCTAATCCAATCTTTTGTAACTCCGTATAGAGTGTCCTACAACCCCAAAGAGCAAGCTCTTTGGTTTGGGCTCTTCCCGTTTCGCTCGCCGCTACTCAGGGAATCGAATTTTCTTTCTGTTCCTGCAGGTACTTAGATGTTTCAGTTCCCTGCGTCTGTCCTCATCACGCTATGTATTCACGTGTAGATACTATCCGATTAAAGATAGTGGGTTCCCCCATTCGGAAATCCCCGGATCAAAGCTTACTTACAGCTCCCCGAGGCATATCGGTGTTAGTGCCGTCCTTCATCGACTCCTAGTGCCAAGGCATCCACCGTGCGCCCTTATTAACTTAACCAAAAGTTAAACTTACTTAAAAAGTAAGATTTTAAGGATATTGCACGATCAATTTCTTGATCTATGTTTGTTTATTACTTATCAATGTCGTTTTATCCAGTTTTCAAAGAACAAGACAGCGAACTTCCATCACATCGTGACTAAGCTTCACTGAATTTGCTTCATGCAATCTTGCGACAAAAGCGCTAGCGGCAGGAGCAAATATTTTTTGAAGTATTCCATTCAATTAAGAATGAACCTTCAAAACTGAACAGCAACCGTTAATGTTTCATTCCCTAGGAATGAATTCCGAAAATATCCTTAGAAAGGAGGTGATCCAGCCGCACCTTCCGATACGGCTACCTTGTTACGACTTCACCCCAATCATCTATCCCACCTTCGGCGGCTGGCTCCATAAAGGTTACCTCACCGACTTCGGGTGTTACAAACTCTCGTGGTGTGACGGGCGGTGTGTACAAGGCCCGGGAACGTATTCACCGCGGCATGCTGATCCGCGATTACTAGCGATTCCGGCTTCATGTAGGCGAGTTGCAGCCTACAATCCGAACTGAGAACGGTTTTATCGGATTAGCTCCCCCTCGCGGGTTGGCAACCGTTTGTACCGTCCATTGTAGCACGTGTGTAGCCCAGGTCATAAGGGGCATGATGATTTGACGTCATCCCCACCTTCCTCCGGTTTATCACCGGCAGTCTCCTTAGAGTGCCCAACTAAATGATGGCAACTAAGAACAAGGGTTGCGCTCGTTGCGGGACTTAACCCAACATCTCACGACACGAGCTGACGACAACCATGCACCACCTGTCACCGTTGTCCCCGAAGGGAAAACTGTATCTCTACAGTGGTCAATGGGATGTCAAGACCTGGTAAGGTTCTTCGCGTTGCTTCGAATTAAACCACATGCTCCACCGCTTGTGCGGGCCCCCGTCAATTCCTTTGAGTTTCAGTCTTGCGACCGTACTCCCCAGGCGGAGTGCTTAATGCGTTAGCTGCAGCACTGAGGGGCGGAAACCCCCCAACACTTAGCACTCATCGTTTACGGCGTGGACTACCAGGGTATCTAATCCTGTTTGCTCCCCACGCTTTCGCGCCTCAGTGTCAGTTACAGACCAGATAGTCGCCTTCGCCACTGGTGTTCCTCCAAATCTCTACGCATTTCACCGCTACACTTGGAATTCCACTATCCTCTTCTGCACTCAAGTTCCCCAGTTTCCAATGACCCTCCCCGGTTGAGCCGGGGGCTTTCACATCAGACTTAAGGAACCACCTGCGCGCGCTTTACGCCCAATAATTCCGGACAACGCTTGCCACCTACGTATTACCGCGGCTGCTGGCACGTAGTTAGCCGTGGCTTTCTAACAAGGTACCGTCAAGGTAGCGCCAGTTACTACGCTACTTGTTCTTCCCTTGCAACAGAGTTTTACGAACCGAAATCCTTCTTCACTCACGCGGCGTTGCTCCATCAGACTTTCGTCCATTGTGGAAGATTCCCTACTGCTGCCTCCCGTAGGAGTCTGGGCCGTGTCTCAGTCCCAGTGTGGCCGATCACCCTCTCAGGTCGGCTACGCATCGTCGCCTTGGTGAGCCGTTACCTCACCAACTAGCTAATGCGCCGCGGGTCCATCCTATAGTGATAGCCGAAACCATCTTTCAACTTCCAACCATGTGGTTCAAAGTATTATCCGGTATTAGCTCCGGTTTCCCGAAGTTATCCCAGTCTATAGGGTAGGTTACCCACGTGTTACTCACCCGTCCGCCGCTAACGTCATTGGAGCAAGCTCCAAATCCATTCGCTCGACTTGCATGTATTAGGCACGCCGCCAGCGTTCGTCCTGAGCCAGGATCAAACTCTCCATAAAAGTAGTTTGAAAGCTCATTTGCTTTGCTAGCGATTCTAACAATTAAGTTAGAAATCTTTTTTTGCTTCATTTAAGAAGCTATATTCATTAACGTTGCTTGTTCAGTTTTCAAGGTTCATGTTGTTGTCGTTTGTGACAACTTTTATATCTTACCATCTTTATAACGTTATGTCAACATTTTATTTAGATGATATTTTCGATATTGTTTGTCGCCCTTGCGACTTATAATAATATATCACTATATTATCATTTTGGCAACATAAATTTTAATCTTTTTTTGTTTAAATTAGATATCTAGTAATTTTTACTCCTACGATTAAATTACTATATCATGGCCATCCTTATTAATACTAATATTTGATCTACCCATATAAATTTTTAATGGTCCCCAAATTTTAATGTGTTAAAATAATCTTACTAATATTATTTTGAGGAGGACTGAACAATGAAGTTTTCAATGAAGTATATTATTCTATATGTTAATGATTTTGATAAAGCAATGCAGTTTTATAATATTGTCTTAAAATTACCTATTAAAATGCAGCAAGATACATATGTTGAATTTGACACAGGTAACACTATTCTTGCAATTAATACTCGTAAATCCGTTAAAGAAATCACTGGGTTAAACATACCAGAGTCAGCTTTTACGACACAAACCTTTGAAGTTGGCTTTGTTGTAGAAGACGTACAATCTACTATTAATGAATTAAAACAACAGGGCGTCATAATTATAAAAGAACCTATTACAAAACCTTGGGGACAAACCGTAGCATATATCGCAGATCCAGACGGTCATTTCATTGAGATTTGTTCAGAAATCTGATATTTACTCTTACAAAATATAGTACTGAAACAAACTATTCGATATTAAAGTTTTGTTTCAGTGCCTTTACTATTAATCTCCTATTAAATTAAACTTTTTATTTAAAGTAATTAAAAATTTCTTCTCTCTTAAAAAATTATTAAATTGGCTTATAGTATTAAATTCCTCAAGATACTCATTTTAGTATGATCTTATTTAATGACTTATAAAAACAATTTAAAAAAGTTAAGTAAGCTTAATATAATGAATGACTTAACTTCAACTAAAAAATTATAACTTGAGCTTCCTTTTTCCCAATGTGCAGAAACACTATAAACATAAATCCCATTTTCTTTTGATACTAAATACGTATTATCTTTTAACAAGACACCCTCTAATTCATCATTATCCATCCATACACTCAAATACAAAGAATTTTCTTGAAGCTCACGGTTAAATTCTATTTTTAATTTAGCACCAGGCGATACAACAACAGGTTTTAGTTTCTTATGTAATATCATATCTGGCGGAGAAATCTTATCAATGCATTGCCCATAAATAAGCCCATCCCAACAATAAGACCCTTGTATTACTTCTACTTTCTTATTTTCAATGGTTATGTTTGGTTTGGGTGGTTTGAAATTAATTACAAAATAAAAACCAACTATTATTACAATAATAGCTAATCCTGTCTGAATCTCTTCCTAAACTATCGATTTCATTTAAAGGATTACAGGTGTACGAAATTCCAAATCATCCTGTAATACTTAATAATAAAAATAATAATAATTACAATAAAATTATGTACTTAATCAATTTCCTTTGACTTTATCAACTCAATTTCTTCGTAATGGTTCACTCATCCATTAATTAATCTACTTTAACACCCATTATATTATTAGATAAGTCATCCTAATGAGTATAAATTTCGATTTAATTATAACTAAAATGCGTTTTAATGTTTAATATAAGACACAAAAAAACCACTGATTACTCAGTGGTTTTTATTCGTGCGAAGCGACGTTCTACTCTCACAGGGGGAAACCCCCAACTACCATCGACGCTAAAGAGCTTAACTTCTGTGTTCGGTATGGGAACAGGTGTGACCTCTTTGCCATCATCACTTCACTTATTCAATTGAAAGATTGTTCTTTCAAAACTGGATAAACGTTTCATTGATATTCATAAACATGTGGTTAAGTCCTCGACCGATTAGTATTCGTCAGCTACATGTGTCGCCACACTTCCACCTCGAACCTATCTACCTGATCGTCTTTCAGGGGTCTTACTTACTTGCGTAATGGGAAATCTCATCTTGAGGGGGCTTCATGCTTAGATGCTTTCAGCACTTATCCCGTCCACACATAGCTACCCAGCGATGCCTTTGGCAAGACAACTGGTACACCAGCGGTGTGTCCATCCCGGTCCTCTCGTACTAAGGACAGCTCCTCTCAAATTTCCTACGCCCACGACGGATAGGGACCGAACTGTCTCACGACGTTCTGAACCCAGCTCGCGTACCGCTTTAATGGGCGAACAGCCCAACCCTTGGGACCGACTACAGCCCCAGGATGCGATGAGCCGACATCGAGGTGCCAAACCTCCCCGTCGATGTGGACTCTTGGGGGAGATAAGCCTGTTATCCCCGGGGTAGCTTTTATCCGTTGAGCGATGGCCCTTCCATGCGGAACCACCGGATCACTAAGCCCGTCTTTCGACCCTGCTCGACTTGTAGGTCTCGCAGTCAAGCTCCCTTATGCCTTTACACTCTACGAATGATTTCCAACCATTCTGAGGGAACCTTTGGGCGCCTCCGTTACCTTTTAGGAGGCGACCGCCCCAGTCAAACTGTCCGCCTGACACTGTCTCCTACCCCGCTAAGGGGCATGGGTTAGAAGTTCAATACAACCAGGGTAGTATCCCACCGACGCCTCCTTCGAAGCTGGCGCTCCGAGATCTCTGGCTCCTACCTATCCTGTACAAGTTGTACCAAAATTCAATATCAAGCTACAGTAAAGCTCCACGGGGTCTTTCCGTCCTGTCGCGGGTAACCTGCATCTTCACAGGTACTATAATTTCACCGAGTCTCTCGTTGAGACAGTGCCCAGATCGTTACGCCTTTCGTGCGGGTCGGAACTTACCCGACAAGGAATTTCGCTACCTTAGGACCGTTATAGTTACGGCCGCCGTTTACTGGGGCTTCAATTCGCAGCTTCGCTTGCGCTAACCACTCCTCTTAACCTTCCAGCACCGGGCAGGCGTCAGCCCCTATACGTCACCTTACGGTTTTGCAGAGACCTGTGTTTTTGCTAAACAGTCGCCTGGGCCTATTCACTGCGGCTCTCTCGGGCTATACACCCTACCAGAGCACCCCTTCTCCCGAAGTTACGGGGTCATTTTGCCGAGTTCCTTAACGAGAGTTCTCTCGCACACCTTAGGATTCTCTCCTCGACTACCTGTGTCGGTTTGCGGTACGGGTACCTCCCACCTCGATAGAGGCTTTTCTTGGCAGTGTGAGATCAGGAACTTCCTCCATACGGAGTCGTCATCACAGCTCAATGTTAAAGTACGCGGATTTACCTACGCACACACCTTACTGCTTGAACAGAGACAACCAACGCTCTGCTTACCCTACCCTACTGCGTCCCCCCATTTCTCAAACGGTGGGGAGGTAGTACAGGAATATCAACCTGTTATCCATCGCCTACGCCTATCGGCCTCGGCTTAGGTCCCGACTAACCCTGAGCGGACGAGCCTTCCTCAGGAAACCTTAGTCATACGGTGCATGGGATTCTCACCCATGTTTCGCTACTCATACCGGCATTCTCACTTCTAAGCGCTCCACCAGTCCTTCCGGTCTGACTTCAACGCCCTTAGAACGCTCTCCTACCACGCATACCAACGGTATGCATCCACAGCTTCGGTGAATCGTTTAGCCCCGATACATTTTCGGCGCAGCGTCACTCGACCAGTGAGCTATTACGCACTCTTTAAATGATGGCTGCTTCTAAGCCAACATCCTGGTTGTCTAAGCAACGCCACATCCTTTTCCACTTAACGATTACTTTGGGACCTTAGCTGGTGGTCTGGGCTGTTTCCCTTTTGACTACGGATCTTATCACTCGCAGTCTGACTCCCGTGTATAAATATCCGGCATTCGGAGTTTGTCTGAATTCGGTAAAGCGAGATGCCCCCTAGTCCAAACAGTGCTCTACCTCCGGTATTCTCAATCACGAGGCTAGCCCTAAAGCTATTTCGGAGAGAACCAGCTATCTCCAAGTTCGATTGGAATTTCTCCGCTACCCACACCTCATCCCCGCACTTTTCAACGTGCGTGGGTTCGGACCTCCAGTAAGTGTTACCTCACCTTCATCCTGGACATGGGTAGATCACCTGGTTTCGGGTCTACGACCACGTACTAATTCGCCCTATTCAGACTCGCTTTCGCTGCGGCTCCGTCTTATCAACTTAACCTCGCACGTAATCGTAACTCGCCGGTTCATTCTACAAAAGGCACGCTATCACCCATTAACGGGCTCTAACTACTTGTAGGCACACGGTTTCAGGATCTATTTCACTCCCCTTCCGGGGTGCTTTTCACCTTTCCCTCACGGTACTGGTTCACTATCGGTCACTAGGTAGTATTTAGCCTTGGGAGATGGTCCTCCCGGATTCCGACGGAATTTCACGTGTTCCGCCGTACTCAGGATCCACTCTGGAGGGACTGAACTTTTGACTACAGGGCTTTTACCTTGTTTCGCGGACCTTTCCAAGTCGCTTCGTCTAATCCAATCTTTTGTAACTCCGTATAGAGTGTCCTACAACCCCAAAGAGCAAGCTCTTTGGTTTGGGCTCTTCCCGTTTCGCTCGCCGCTACTCAGGGAATCGAATTTTCTTTCTGTTCCTGCAGGTACTTAGATGTTTCAGTTCCCTGCGTCTGTCCTCATCACGCTATGTATTCACGTGTAGATACTATCCGATTAAAGATAGTGGGTTCCCCCATTCGGAAATCCCCGGATCAAAGCTTACTTACAGCTCCCCGAGGCATATCGGTGTTAGTGCCGTCCTTCATCGACTCCTAGTGCCAAGGCATCCACCGTGCGCCCTTATTAACTTAACCAAAAGTTAAACTTACTTAAAAAGTAAGATTTTAAGGATATTGCACGATCAATTTCTTGATCTATGTTTGTTTATTACTTATCAATGTCGTTTTATCCAGTTTTCAAAGAACAAGACAGCGAACTTCCATCACATCGTGACTAAGCTTCACTGAATTTGCTTCATGCAATCTTGCGACAAAAGCGCTAGCGGCAGGAGCAAATATTTTTTGAAGTATTCCATTCAATTAAGAATGAACCTTCAAAACTGAACAGCAACCGTTAATGTTTCATTCCCTAGGAATGAATTCCGAAAATATCCTTAGAAAGGAGGTGATCCAGCCGCACCTTCCGATACGGCTACCTTGTTACGACTTCACCCCAATCATCTATCCCACCTTCGGCGGCTGGCTCCATAAAGGTTACCTCACCGACTTCGGGTGTTACAAACTCTCGTGGTGTGACGGGCGGTGTGTACAAGGCCCGGGAACGTATTCACCGCGGCATGCTGATCCGCGATTACTAGCGATTCCGGCTTCATGTAGGCGAGTTGCAGCCTACAATCCGAACTGAGAACGGTTTTATCGGATTAGCTCCCCCTCGCGGGTTGGCAACCGTTTGTACCGTCCATTGTAGCACGTGTGTAGCCCAGGTCATAAGGGGCATGATGATTTGACGTCATCCCCACCTTCCTCCGGTTTATCACCGGCAGTCTCCTTAGAGTGCCCAACTAAATGATGGCAACTAAGAACAAGGGTTGCGCTCGTTGCGGGACTTAACCCAACATCTCACGACACGAGCTGACGACAACCATGCACCACCTGTCACCGTTGTCCCCGAAGGGAAAACTGTATCTCTACAGTGGTCAATGGGATGTCAAGACCTGGTAAGGTTCTTCGCGTTGCTTCGAATTAAACCACATGCTCCACCGCTTGTGCGGGCCCCCGTCAATTCCTTTGAGTTTCAGTCTTGCGACCGTACTCCCCAGGCGGAGTGCTTAATGCGTTAGCTGCAGCACTGAGGGGCGGAAACCCCCAACACTTAGCACTCATCGTTTACGGCGTGGACTACCAGGGTATCTAATCCTGTTTGCTCCCCACGCTTTCGCGCCTCAGTGTCAGTTACAGACCAGATAGTCGCCTTCGCCACTGGTGTTCCTCCAAATCTCTACGCATTTCACCGCTACACTTGGAATTCCACTATCCTCTTCTGCACTCAAGTTCCCCAGTTTCCAATGACCCTCCCCGGTTGAGCCGGGGGCTTTCACATCAGACTTAAGGAACCACCTGCGCGCGCTTTACGCCCAATAATTCCGGACAACGCTTGCCACCTACGTATTACCGCGGCTGCTGGCACGTAGTTAGCCGTGGCTTTCTAACAAGGTACCGTCAAGGTAGCGCCAGTTACTACGCTACTTGTTCTTCCCTTGCAACAGAGTTTTACGAACCGAAATCCTTCTTCACTCACGCGGCGTTGCTCCATCAGACTTTCGTCCATTGTGGAAGATTCCCTACTGCTGCCTCCCGTAGGAGTCTGGGCCGTGTCTCAGTCCCAGTGTGGCCGATCACCCTCTCAGGTCGGCTACGCATCGTCGCCTTGGTGAGCCGTTACCTCACCAACTAGCTAATGCGCCGCGGGTCCATCCTATAGTGATAGCCGAAACCATCTTTCAACTTCCAACCATGTGGTTCAAAGTATTATCCGGTATTAGCTCCGGTTTCCCGAAGTTATCCCAGTCTATAGGGTAGGTTACCCACGTGTTACTCACCCGTCCGCCGCTAACGTCATTGGAGCAAGCTCCAAATCCATTCGCTCGACTTGCATGTATTAGGCACGCCGCCAGCGTTCGTCCTGAGCCAGGATCAAACTCTCCATAAAAGTAGTTTGAAAGCTCATTTGCTTTGCTAGCGATTCTAACAATTAAGTTAGAAATCTTTTTTTGCTTCATTTAAGAAGCTATATTCATTAACGTTGCTTGTTCAGTTTTCAAGGTTCATGTTGTTGTCGTTTGTGACAACTTTTATATCTTATCACTTTAAAATTCCGAAGTCAATACTTTATTTTAAAAAGTTTTCATTCTCGATTTGAAATGACAGTCACTAAATTATAGCATCCTTTAATTCGAAATTCAAATTCATTTATTTGCATTTGATTTAACTCAATTCTCTTAAGGACATTTAATATATTAACAAATGTATCAAATATCGTCAATACATTTTTATAAAAAAAGTTCAAATAAATAAATGACCTTTAATTGATAACTAATCAACTAAAAATCATTTCAATTATAAACTAATTATTTTTTGTAATAACCCGAGATATATAAAAGCTTCGTTTTGTTGAAAGGTCAATAATTTCACCTGATCTTATTAATTTAACAAGCGGACGAGTAGGAGAATATTTATTAATGAACATAACTTCACCTAATTCGAAATTGGATATTTCAATTTTCGTACCAATCGGTAAATCAACAACAATATCCATTAAAGCTTGTACAACTTTTATATCAAACTTACCGAACTCTTCTTCTTTAATCATTTCGATTACTTTGAATGGTGATTGTTTTGTACGATATAAACGTTCACTTGTCATAGCATGGAATACATCAGCGACTGCTATAATTTGAGCGAAATTCGAAATGGACCCGATGCGTTCCCCTTTAGGATAACCGCTGCCATCTAATCGCTCATGGTGTTGATAGATTGCCTCTTTCATCACTTCTTTAATAGCAGGTACATTTTTTACAAGCATATAACTGTGGTAAGGATGCTTTTTTACTTCATCAAATTCTTCTTTTAATAATGCACTTTTTTTATCACGAATACGAGGTGAAATGCGCGCCATTCCACTATCTGCTAACATTCCTGCAATTGCTAATTGTATTGTAATACCACGCTCGAAGCCTAATTTCTTAGCCATAATAGAAGCGATTAAACCTGTTGCAATACAATGATGATACAAGTAATCTTTCGGGTTGGAGTAGCTGTTTAAATCAAATATATAGGAGCGATCCTCTAAGATTATTTCGATTAACGGGATGATCATACCACGAACTTTCGTAATATCAATCTTGCCTCCAGCCTCCCAATTTATAAATTCCTTTTTCAATTGAACAATTGCATCATTATAATGCTTTTCAAATGAAGTGTATTTTGGTAATGGAACTGATTTTGCTTGAATTTCTAGGTTGTCTTCTATTAGGTTTTCTATACTTGCATCGTTATAAACTGAAACTGTATTTAAATTAAATAATTCAAATACACGTAAATGCTCTGGCTTAATTTTTGTATCCTTATAAATAATTGGATATTGTGTATTGGCAAAAATGTCTTCTGCGATGACTTTACCTAAACGTAATTCTTCGACCTTCATATCTATTGCTTCCAACTTCACAACCCCTTGCGTAAATGAATTAATATAATTGTATCGAAAATTTCAATTGATGGGAAGAAAATCACCCTAATGACTACATATTTCAATAAATATAGTTATTTAAACCTAATACGAATGTCTTTTATACTATTATAACGAATACACTCTAAAATACAAATATAAAAAAGTAGCCTAGGTAGTTAATTCAACCTAGGCTACTTTTGAAAAATTATTACTCTATTTATTCAGTTTCTTCTATTTCTTCATCTTCTGTATCTTCGTCTTTTTTCACACGTGCAACTGTTGCTACTGACTCATCTTCTGAAAGACGGATTAAACGAACACCTTGTGTGCTACGACCGATTATAGAAATATCGTTTACATCCATACGAATTAACATACCATTAATCGTAATTAACATAATATCCTCTGTGCCATCTACAGCCTTCATAGCGCACATCTTACCGTTCTTATCAGTAATTTGCATTGTTTTTAGACCTAGACCACCACGACTTTGCAAGCGGTACTCTGCTTCAGGTGTACGTTTACCGTAACCTTTTTCTGTTACAACTAAAATTTCCTGACCTGGTTCGATAATTTCCATCCCAACAACATGGTCACCTTCGCGTAATTTAATTCCGCGAACACCAGCAGCCGAACGTCCCATTGAACGAATATCATCCTCTTTGAAACGAACAAGCATCCCTTCACCAGTACCAATAATAATTTCCTTCGTGCCATCTGTTAAATGTACAGAAATTAGATCATCATCTTCACGTAAAGTAATGGCAATTAACCCATTTGTACGGATATTGGCGAATTGATCAACAGGAGTACGCTTTGTTACACCCGTTTTCGTTGTGAAAATGAAGTAAGCATCTTCTTTAAATTCAGAAACGCGGATCATCGCTGTTACTTTTTCGCCCTTATCAATATTTAATAAGTTAACGATTGGTAACCCTTTTGCTTGGCGTCCAAACTCCGGAATTTCATACCCCTTCGCACGGAACACTTTCCCTTTTGAAGTAAAGAATAGTATTGTATCATGCGTTGATGTGAATAATAAATGTTCTACGAAGTCATCTTCATTCGTACCCATACCTTGTACACCGCGCCCTCCACGTTTTTGTGAGCGGTATGTGTTCGCTGCTAAACGCTTAATGTACCCATTATGCGTTAATGTTAACACTGAGTTTTCACGAGGGATTAAATCTTCGTCTTCGATCATTTCTAAGCCACCAGCAGTAATTTCTGTCCGACGTGCGTCATTAAAGCGATCTTTAATTTCTGTCATTTCTGTACGAATGATTTCTACTACTTTAGCTTCATCAGCTAAAATTGCTTTTAACTCGGCAATTAACACTAGCAATTCATTGTATTCATTTTCAATTTTTTCACGCTCTAAACCACTTAAACGTACAAGACGCATATCTAAAATCGCTTGTGCTTGGCGTTCCGATAAATTGAAGCGCTCCATTAATTGCGGCTTTGCTTCTTCTCCGCTACGAGAGCTACGGATAATTGAAATAATTTCATCGATATGATCAAGTGCAATACGTAAGCCTTCTAAAATATGTGCGCGATCTTCTGCTTTTCGAAGCTCGAATGCAGTACGTCGTTTAATAACTACTTTTTGGTGTTCTAAGTAATGATATAGCACTTCTTTTAAGCCTAATACTTTCGGTTGACCATCTACTAATGCAAGCATGTTCACACCGAAGCTAGATTGCATAGTTGTTTGCTTATATAAATTATTTAACACAACATTGGCATTGGCATCACGACGAACTTCAATAACGATACGCATCCCATTACGGTCTGATTCATCTTGAAGTTTTGTAATCCCATCAATTTTTTTGTCGCGTACTAATTCGGCAATTTTTTCGATTAATTTTGCTTTGTTTACTTGGTATGGTAATTCGTGAACTAAAATCGTTTCTTTCCCATTAGAAGCTTGCTCAATTTCTACTTTTGCACGAATTGTTAATGAACCGCGCCCTGTTTCATAGGCACGACGGATTCCTGAGCGCCCTAAAATTAACCCCCCTGTTGGGAAGTCTGGTCCTGGAATAATTTCCATTAGCTCCTCAGTTGTAATACTTGGGTTATCTGCTAATGCTAATACACCATCGATTGTTTCACCAAGCTGATGTGGTGGAATATTCGTGGCCATACCAACGGCAATTCCTGATGCTCCATTCACTAAAAGGTTCGGATAACGTGCTGGTAACACTTTTGGCTCGTTTTCACTACCATCATAGTTTGGTTCGAAATCAATTGTATCTTTGTTAATATCTCGCAACATTTCCATTGCAATTTTTGACATACGCGATTCTGTATAACGCATCGCAGCCGCTCCATCGCCATCGACAGAACCAAAGTTACCGTGTCCATCGACAAGCATATAGCGGTAACTGAAATTTTGCGCCATACGTACCATCGCTTCATAAATTGAAGAGTCACCGTGAGGGTGGTATTTACCCATTACGTCCCCGACGATACGCGCACTCTTTTTATATGGTTTATCCGAAGTGTTTCCTAGTTCCTGCATCCCGTATAAAATACGACGGTGTACAGGCTTAAGCCCGTCACGTACATCTGGTAATGCACGTGAAACAATAACACTCATCGCATAACTTAAAAAGGATGTTTTGATTTCGGATGTAATATTTCTAGATTCAATATGTCCATGTTGAATGTCAGACAAAATAAGGACCCCCTTCCAATTTAAACATCCAAGTCTTGCACGTAAACTGCATTTTCCTCGATAAAGTCACGACGTGGTCCTACTTCATCACCCATTAAGTGGTCAAATATTTTATCGGCTTCAATGGCATCATCTAATTCTACTCGAATTAATGTACGGTGCTCCGGATCCATTGTTGTATCCCATAATTGCTCTGCATTCATTTCTCCTAACCCTTTGTAACGCTGTACATTTGGCTTTGGTAATTTAGGCAGGCGTTCTAAAATTTCATCTAATTCTGCATCAGAATAGCAGTATTCCGCATGTTTCCCCTGTTTCACTTGGTAAAGCGGTGGCTTAGCTGCATATACATATCCTGCCTCGATTAATGGACGCATGAAGCGGAAGAAAAATGTTAATAATAATACACGAATATGTGCACCATCGACATCGGCATCGGTCATGATGATGATTTTGTGATAACGGGCTTTTTCTAAGTTAAAGTCTTCACCGATACCTGTACCGAATGCTGTAATCATCGCACGGATTTCAGCATTTGATAAAATACGATCTAAACGTGCTTTTTCAACATTTAATATTTTCCCGCGTAGTGGCAAGATCGCTTGGAAGTGACGGTCACGCCCAGATTTTGCAGAACCACCGGCAGAATCACCCTCTACGATGTAAATTTCTGACTCAGCAGGGTTTGTTGATGAACAGTCTGCTAATTTACCAGGTAAATTGGATACTTCTAGCGCTGATTTACGACGTGTAAATTCACGCGCTTTTTTCGCAGCAACACGCGCACGCGCTGCCATTGTTCCTTTTTCAACTATTTGACGTGCCACACTTGGGTTTTCTAATAAGAAACGCTCAAAGCCATCTGAAAATAATGAGTTCGTAATCTGGCTAACTTCTGAGTTACCAAGTTTTGTTTTTGTTTGACCTTCGAATTGTGGGTCTGGGTGTTTCACCGACACAATTGCGATTAATCCTTCACGCACGTCTTCTCCAGTAAGGTTGGTATCCGCTTCTTTAATTATATTCGCTTTACGTGCGTAGTCATTAATGACACGTGTTAATGCAGTTTTAAAGCCTGATTCGTGAGTACCGCCCTCATAGGTATTGATGTTGTTAGCAAATGACATAATTGTTGAATTGAAGCCTGCATTGTATTGCATTGCGATTTCAACTGAAATACCGTCTTTTTCGCCAAATACATCGATTGGTGCATGAATCGGTTCTTTGTTTTCGTTAATGTGTTCAACGTATTCACGAATACCACCTTCGAAGTGGAATGCTTCTACACGCTCTTGACCTTCACGCTCATCAGCAATCGAAATACGAATGCCACGATTTAAGTATGCTAATTCACGAATACGTGTTGCTAATATGTCATATTCGTACACTTGTGTTTCTTTAAAGATTTCAGCATCGGCTTTAAAACGTGTTGTCGTACCTGTACGATCTGTTTCACCGATTACTGTTAGTTTTTGCTTTGTGTGACCGCGTTCGAATTTAATTTCGTGTACGTTTCCATCACGGTGTACTTGAACGATTGTCTCGATAGATAATGCGTTTACTACAGAAGCACCTACACCGTGAAGACCACCTGAAACTTTATAGCCCCCACCGCCAAATTTACCACCAGCGTGTAATACGGTCATAATTACTTCAACAGCAGGCATACCCATTTTTTCTTGCGTATCTACAGGGATTCCACGGCCATTATCTTCTACACGAATCCAATTATCTTGTTCAATTGTTACTTTAATGTCTGTACAAAAACCAGCTAATGCTTCATCAATACTATTATCAACGATTTCCCATACTAAATGGTGCAATCCTTTTGAGCTTGTAGAACCGATATACATACCTGGACGTTTACGAACAGCTTCTAAACCTTCCAGTACTTGTATTTGTTCGGCATCATAAGATTGCTGGACTTTACTATCTTCTAAAGTCACTATAGTTCACCTACTCTTTCATAACGATTAGTATGCTTCTTTTTTGATTATTTTCATGCATTAAAAATGCGCTATTATTGTTCAATTGTACCTTGTCTTACACGGAAAAGTTTCGCATGTTGAATTGTATCATGATGAATGCCCTCAACGCTTGTAGTCGTAACAAATGTCTGTACTTCACCTTGAATCGTATTCAATAAATGCGATTGACGATAATCATCCAACTCTGACAATACGTCGTCTAATAATAATATCGGTGTTTCTTTTGTTTCCTGTTTGATGAGCTCTATTTCTGCTAATTTTAATGACAGTGCTGTTGTGCGCTGCTGGCCTTGCGAACCATACACTTGCACATCATAGTCATTAACAAAAAATTGCAAATCATCACGATGTGGCCCAATTAATGTTACGCCGCGATCGATTTCACGTTGCTTGATTTCATTGAGCTTTTGTTTTAAATAATCACTCATTTGTTCTGCGCTCCAGCTTGCATCCATTCCTGATACAGGACGATATGTAATAACAAGCTTTTCTAAACCGCGTGAAATTCCATGGTGAATCGGCTCTGCCCAAGCTTGCAGTAACTCCATAAACTGAAATCGTTTTCGGATAATTTGTACAGCCGCCCCAATATATTGCTCCGTATAAATATCAAACATCACGTCGTTAGCGAGTGATGCTTTTCCTTGATTACTTTTTAATAAATGATTACGTTGCTTTAATATTTTTTGAAATGTTAGTAAGTCATGTAAGTAAACTGGCGAAATTTGCCCGATTTCCATATCGATAAATCGCCGACGAATTTGCGGGCTTCCCTTGACGATATTTAAATCTTCAGGTGCAAACATGACAACGTTCATCTGGCCAATGTAATTACTTAACTTCGTTTGCTCGAGATGATTGATCTTGCCCTTTTTGCCTTTTTTGGAAACCGTTAATTCAATCGGAACACTACCGTAACGCTTATTGATTACACCTTCTATTTTACCATAATCCGCATCCCAACGTATCAATTCTTTATCGTTCGCGGTGCGGTGAGATTTAGCCATCGCTAAAACATAAATCGATTCCATAACATTTGTTTTTCCTTGAGCGTTTTCCCCAATAAAAACATTAATTTTGTCTGAAAAATCTAATGCGAGCGATTCATAATTACGGTAATTTGTTAGCTGCAAGCGCTCGATATTCATGAATTACATTTCTCCATTTGCAATAAATGCATCAACAATTTTAAATCGACCAACACCTGGAATATTAACGACATCACCATGACGTAATTTTTTTCCTCGGCGATCTTCTACTTCACCATTAACAAACACTTCATGTTCACTTAAAAACCACTTTGCCATACCACCAGAACTAATGGCATCTGTCATTTTTAAAGCTTGACCAAGCGTAATAAATTCTGTATCAATTACTAAATCATTCAACGTAATCCTACCTCCACTAAAATAAAGTCTTATCATTCTATCATACCTAAAAATTGTCCATAAGTAAAAAAGGGAGTGTCCGAGAAATAATTCTGGGACACTCCCTTTGATTCGAGGATGGTGGAAATCTACTCTCCCCACTGCAGAAGCGCGCACTATGCGAAAGTTTTTTTACACAGTTCTTAACTTATTTTTGTACAAAATTAGTACGTACGTACAGGTAAAATTAATTGTAAAATTGAATCGTCTAGAGCAGAGCGTAAGATGAATGGGCGCATAGCACCAGTAAATTCAATGACAACATCTTGACTATCAATAGCTTTTAAAGCTTCCATCATGTATTTCGCACTGAAGGAAATTTTAAGTGTTTCACCTTCAAGATTCTCTACTTGAATTTGTTCTTCCACTTTACCAATTTCAGGTGAATTTGATGAAACTTCAATTGTTTGATTTTCTAATGTTTCAAAACGAACAACGTTATTGCGATCTTCACGTGCTAAAAGAGAAGCACGGTCGATGGCTTGTAATAATGATTTACCGTTGATTGTAATCATTGTTTTGAATTCATCAGGAATTAAACGAGACGTATCAGGATAATTACCTTCTAGCAATCGCGAGAAGAATAACACATCGTCCGTTTTAAATAGTACTTGCTGGTTCGTTAATACAATTTGAACTGGGTTGTTTGTATCTTCTAAAATTTTGTTTAGTTCATTTAAACTTTTCCCTGGAATAACTACTGAAGTAATATCAGTTGGTAAATTTTCAAGATTTACTTTTCGACGAGCTAAACGGTGACTATCCGTTGCAACGCATATTAATTCATTATCTTCTACTTTCCAGTTTACACCTGTCAACACTGGACGACTTTCTGAAGTAGCTACTGCAAAAACCGTTTCACGGATAATTGATTTTAAAAGATCTGTAGGAATTGCAAATTGTTTATCTGCTGCTACTTCTGGCAGCTGTGGATATTCTGTTGAGTCTAAGCCAATTAAATTAAATTCAGATTTACCAGAGCGAATAATCGTAGCAAAACCATTTGTAATTTCAATTTCTACTTCGTTTGTTGGAAGTTTACGAATAATTTCGTTGAACATACGTGCTTGTAAAACGATTGAGCCTGTTTGTGTAATGTTAATGATTTGTTGACCATCTTCTTCTGCATGAATAAATGTTTGAATGGTAATGTCTGCGTCACTACCAGTTAAGCTTATCCCTTCGTTCGTTACATCAATTTTGATCCCCGTTAAAATTGGAATTGTAGTTTTTGAACTTACTGCTTTCATAACATCGTTTAAACCGTCTAATAAACGATCACGTAAAATATCAAATTTCATTGTTTTACCTCTCTTATATAATTAATTATTTATTAAAAGATATATATAGATATAGTAATAGGGGCTGTGGATTTGTGGATAACTATAGTTCGGAGCTTTAAAACACGATTATTCACATGTTAATAAGTTGTGAGTAATCGTGTGAAAAACTAAGAACCTTATACACAGCATTATTTACCTAACATACTACGGATTTGTTTAATATCCTGCTGTAATTGTTGATCTGTTTTAAGTAATGAAGAAATTTTTTCATGTGCATGAATAACCGTTGTATGATCGCGACCACCGAATTCTTCACCGATTTTAGGTAAAGAGAAGTCAGTTAGCTCGCGCGATAAGTACATAGCCACTTGGCGTGGAAATGCAATAGACTTTGTCCGGCGCTTTGCGGAAAAATCTTCTAAACGAATATTGAAGTGTTCGCCGGTTGCTGTTTGAATATCTAAAATTGAAATCATACGCGGTTTTGAGTTTGGCATAATATCTTTTAATGCTTCTGCAGCAAGCTCTGGTGATACATCTCTATTTACTAAAGACGAATAAGCTACTACACGAATCAATGCGCCCTCTAATTCACGAATGTTTGTATCAACTTGATTTGCGATATATAGCATTACTTCATTTGGAATATCTAGACCGTCAGCTTTCGCTTTTTTGCGTAAAATTGCAATACGCGTTTCCAAATCAGGTGGTGCAATATCTGTAATTAAACCCCATTCAAAGCGTGAACGTAAACGATCCTCTAATGTTGGGATTTCTTTAGGTGGACGGTCACTTGAAATGACAATTTGTTTTGATTCTTCATGTAATGTATTAAAGGTATGGAAAAATTCCTCTTGCGTCGATTCCTTCCCAGCTAAAAATTGAATGTCATCAATTAATAAAACATCGACGTTGCGGTACTTGTTACGGAAGTCGATTGCTTTATTGTCACGAATTGAGTTAATGAACTCATTTGTAAATTTTTCAGATGATAGATACACGACATTAGCATTAGGATTATGTTCTTTTACATAGTGACCAATTGCGTGCATTAAGTGTGTTTTCCCTAATCCAACTCCCCCATAGATGAAGAAGGGATTATATGCTTTTGCAGGTGCCTCTGCTACAGCCAAGCTGGCAGCGTGTGCAAAGCGGTTTCCTGAACCAATAACGAATGTGTCAAATGTATATTTTGGGTTAAGCATGCCCGGTGAATTATCTGCATGTTCATTTGGTTTTACTTGCGTAATTGGTGGTGGTAGTTCAAAATCATCTGCGATTTGATCCTTCTGAACGACAAATTTAATGACCAAATCTTCCCCAGTTAACTCGTTTAAAATTCCTGTAATCATATGAATATAGTATTGCTCAAGCCAATCACGGGCAAAAGAGTTAGGTGCTGAAATCGTTACATTTGTGCCGTTATGCGCCAATAATTTCGTCGATTTTAGCCACGTATCGAAGCTCGGTTTTGAAATTTTTTGTTCAGCTTGGGAAAGTACTGCGTTCCATAGAGTTTCTAAATGTTCCAAGCTCGTTCTTCCTTTCAT